>JACQXZ010000043.1 GCA_016208465.1 Actinomycetota bacterium | reverse complement strand
ACAGATGTCTTTTCTAATGTGTTTTTGTTTTACACATTAGCCATAAATCATCCACAGCCGTCCCCAATAATAGACTCATTGATTCCCGCAAATGGTTCAATTGTTAGCCGTATTGTTAAATTAGGAGTTTATCCCAATAATGATATGGCAGAAAATCCATTGATTTCAAGCGTTGATGTGTTGGTGGATAATGATCTGGTTGAAACAATAATGTTTCCGCCTTTTGAGTATAATTGGGATACTTCTGTCTGGCCTAATCAATATCACACAATTGAATACAGAGCTTACGATGTTCTTGGCCGCTATTATCCTTTGAGCATAAATGTCAAGGTTGAGAATTCTGAAAATCAGACTTCGACGGATAGTTTCCATGACAGCATTATTCCTTTTTGGGGACTTATGCCGGGACCATACAAAGAATATTCTTTTGAGATGGCAAGAGATGGATTGGTGAACGTAATGTTGAGCGGTGAGAATGTAAGATATCTTACATTCGCTCTCTACGATAAAGAAGGAGAGAGAGCTGCAAATTCAAAATACGGGCTCGAAAATCCTAAAAGTTTAAATCTTTATCTGAAGGCAGGAAAATATTTTATAAGAGTCATGCAAAGCTGGCATGCCTCCTCAATGGATAAGCTCATATATTCTCTTACTATAAATCATCCTTCAGCTAATTTGAGTATTTTACGAAACCTAAGTGTCTTACCAAAAATTATTGATCCCAGTGAGGATAACGAAATTGAGCCAATGACTTTTTCGTATGATTTGCTTGAGGATGCATATGTATTAGTTAAGTTGACAGATTTTAATCAGAATTTAATAAAACTAATTCAACCTCTTAATTTTCAGTCAGCCGGAATATACAATATTCCAAATATTTGGAATGGACTGTTGGAAAATGAAAAGATTTCAGATGAGGGAATTTACTTTTTTGTTATTGAGTTATATGATAAGGATAAGAATTTTCTGGAGAAACAATCAGATGAGACCAACCATAGGAATACCGCGAGGGCTTTTATATTATTCGTATTATCCGTTATGGAAGAATTTTTTTGAAGCCTTAGGTTGCGATGTTGTAGTGTCTTCTTCTACCAATAAATCCATACTGAACAAGGGGTCTGCTGTTTCTGAAAATGAATTTTGTTTACCTGTTAAGATTTTTTATGGTCACGTCCTCGATCTGACAGACAAGGTTGACTTTATATTTATACCTCGCGTAGTGAGCGTTAAAAAGGGGACTTACACCTGTCCAAAATTTCTTGGCTTGCCGGATATGATCAAAGCGATTGATAAACCTTTGCCAAAAATTCTTTCTCCAACTGTAAATTTAAACTTAGGTTTTAAAAAATATTATTCTACAATTCTAGAGGTTGGTAAATTATTTACTCAAAGTTATTTTAAGATAGGTTATTCGTATGTTTCTGCTTTGAAAGAGTTTAAAAACACAAAATTAAAACAAGAAGAGGAATGGATTAAAAGCAAAAAGGAAACATCGGAAGTAAAAATAGGACTAGTGGGTCATGATTATAACATTTACGATTCATATTTAACAATGAATTTAACCAAAAGACTGGAGGCTCTTGGCGTGAAAACAGTAACCTGCGATTCGCTTCCTTCTCATTTAATTGAAAAAGAAGTTTCAACACTTCCCAAAAAACTGTTTTGGAGCTATGAAGAAGAAATTGTAGGCGCCGCTTTTCACTGGTTAAGAGACCGGACTGTTGATGGTATTATATATGTGCTTACGTTCGCCTGCGGGCCAGATTCACTTATTCAGGTTTTACTTGAACATGAAGCAAAGAACAGTTCTGGCAAAATTCCGTTTATGTCTTTGGTTATTGATGAACACAGCGGAGAAGCTGGATTAATTACCCGCCTCGAGGCTTTTATTGATATGCTTGGTCGAAGAGAAACAGAGAAGGTATTGGTATGAAGATAACCTCTCCCCATATGGGTAATATTTATCTTCTGCTCGGTGATTTATTTAAAAGATTTGAAGTAGAATATATACCCCCTCCGCCTACCACAAACAGAACTTTGCAGTTGGGTATCAGGTATTCACCAGAGTTTGCCTGTCTTCCCTTAAAGGTTACTGTAGGCAATTTTATCGAAGGAATTGAGCGGGGAGCTGATACATTGGTGATGGCAGGAGGCGTAGGTCCCTGTCGTTTTGGTTATTACGCAGAGGTTCAGAAAAGAATAATTGGGTCATTAGGATACAATTTCAATATGATTACAGTTGAACCGATTGGCGCAGGATTGGTAAATTTTGTTAAGACGTTTAAAAAGTTAGCGCCCAAATCTTCCATAAAAGAAATTTATAAATCAATAAAAACTTCATTTATCAAGGCTCAGGTATTTGATTTTGTGGAAAAAAAAGCGTTTGAGGCAAGAGCTTTTGAGATTAAAAAAGGCGCTACCAATGTTGCTGTGAAGCATGCAACAGAAATATTAAACAGCGCTTTTACTCCAACGGAACTCGGAGAAGCAAAAGCAGAAGCTTTCAGGATAATGAATGCTGTAGAAAAAAAAGAAGAGGAAGATTATCTCAAGATAGGAATAGTTGGAGAATTTTTCATTCTTTTGGAACCATTTTGTAATTTTGATATGTGTGAGTGGCTTGGTAACAGAGGGGTTTTGGTTGAACGTTCTGTTTACTTGACTGACTGGATTGGATCTTCCAAGGAAAACCCTGTCGCGGGAATAGGGGAAGAGGAAATTAAAAAGGCCGCGAAACCATATCTTTCACACTTTGTTGGAGGCGAAGGCTTGCCGACAATTGGAAATTCAGTTAAATTTGCACAAAGAGGATTTGATGGAGTAATCCAGCTTTTTCCTTTTACCTGCATGCCGGATACTATTGCAAAAAGTATTTTGCCAAAAATCAGCCGGGATTTCGATATTCCAATTTTGTCTTTTGTGATAGATGAACAGACCGCAAAAGCAGGGGTAATAACAAGACTAGAAGCATTTCTGGATTTAATAAGAGCGAGAAAAAACTCAAGGTTTAAGGCAAAAGAGAAAGTGGTTGAAACTGTTAATTGTTAGGTTAAGCAAAAGGACACAAGGTCACAAGTCACAAGTGAAGAAATTTTTAACTTGTGACCTGTGACTTGCAACTTGTGACTTTCAGTCCCGACTTGTTTGGGTTAGGTGTTTTACTTAAAAACTTTTGACAATACGGGCGCGCAAAGAAGGGTATCTCTAATGGAAGGCTATTTAGGAATCGACGTTGGTTCTGTAAGCACAAATCTGGTAATTATAAATAGGGAAAACAGGATTATCGCTTCTGTTTATACAAGAACAATGGGGCGTCCAATTGAAGCTGTTCAGCGAGGGATGGTTGAGCTTAATCAGCAGTTAGATTGTGAGATAGAGATAAAAGGCGCAGGTACAACAGGAAGCGCCCGTTACTTAACAGCGGCAATGGTTGGAGCTGACGTGGTGAAAAATGAAATAACAGCTCATGCGGTTGCTGCTATTAATGTAATTCCGGAAGTAAAAACAGTTATTGAAATTGGCGGACAGGATTCAAAAATAATTTTGCTTCAGAATAAAGTGGTAGTGGATTTTGCGATGAACACCGTATGCGCGGCTGGGACAGGGTCTTTTTTGGATCATCAGTCTGCAAGACTGGGTGTGCCTATTGAAAAGTTTGGCGAGTTAGCGCTTAAGGCGAAAAACGGAGTGCAGATTGCCGGGCGTTGTTCTGTTTTTGCAGAGTCGGATATGATTCATAAACAGCAGATGGGGTACTGCTTGGAAGAGATAGTTTACGGTCTTTGCGAAGCTCTTGTAAGGAATTATTTAAACAATCTTTCAAAAGGCAAGGAAATATTGTCACCAGTTGTTTTTCAAGGCGGAGTAGCGGCGAATGCCGGGATGAAGCGGGCGTTCGAAGAAGCCTTAAATGTTGAAATTATCATTCCTCCATTTTTTAATGTTATGGGCGCAATTGGAGCGGCCATTCTTGCTAAAGAACAAACTGAGTTTCAGCCGGCGACTAACTTCAGGGGATTCTCTGTTTCTGATTTGGAATATAAAACAAGTAGTTTTGTTTGCGCGGGTTGTTCCAATACTTGCGAGGTCGTTAAAATTCAGGTTGAAAACGAAACACTGGCGCGATGGGGAGGCCGTTGCGGAAAGTGGGAGGTTGCTTCCGAAAAGAGTTTGAATGTGACCTGTAAACCCGCAAATTAACCGCTTGCAGGAGAAAGACTGGACTATTCTGATTTTTAGAGTAATAATATTTTCCAAATATTTGTTTTTAAAAAGGACAGAAAAAAATGAAAAGAATTTATGCTAAAGAAGAAGTGTGTATTGGATGCAAGCTGTGCGAAATTCATTGCGCGGTTGAACATTCAAAGTCAAAAAATATAAGAAAAGCATTTAAAGAATACCCTAAACCCAAAGAGCGTCTTATAGTTGAATACAAGGGACATATTTCTTTTGCGCTTCAGTGTCGTCATTGCGAGGAGTCTCCTTGTGTGGCGGCTTGTATGACAGGCGCGATGCAAAAGGACGAAGAAACAGGAGTTGTTACAAACGATCAAAATAAATGCATTGGATGCTGGATGTGCATTATGGTTTGTCCGTATGGAGCAATTAAAAGAAATGAAGAAGAAAAACGGGTTGCTATAAAATGTGATATGTGTCCTGATTCAGAGACACCGGTTTGTGTTGCTTTTTGTCCGAATGAAGCTCTGATATACGAGGAACGTTAAAAAGACCGTTGAAAAAGTCTGAATTTTGTAGTTGCTCGATTCATCGAGCCTAAGAATGCCTGATAAATCAGGCAACTACATTAATTACGAGGAGTCCGAAGTCAAATAAAACACTTTTTCAACAGGCTCTAAAAGGAGAAGTTATTTTGGAAAATTATGTGATTATTGGAAACTCAGTCGCGGCTATAGCGGCTATAGAGGCAATTAGAAAGAAAGATAAAGAGGGAAGCATTACTGTAGTTTCAGACGAACCGTATTTAGCTTACTCGAGACCCTTGATTTCTTATTATATTGAGGGAAAAGTTGACGAAGATCGGATGCTCTATCGCCCTAGAGGTTTTTATGAAAAGAAAAATGTAAAAACTATTCTGGGAGAAAAAGCTGTAAAAGTAGACTCCAAAACAAAAAAAATATCTTTAAAAAATGGTCAGGAAATTTCTTATACCAAGCTTTTAGTTGCCACAGGAGGCTTGCCTTTTTTCCCGCCTATGAAGGGAATTGAGTCAGATGGTGTTTTTGTGTTTCGCACGCTTGACGATGCAAAGAAAATCCTTGAATATTCAGAAAACACAAAACGGGCTGTAATGATCGGCGGTGGATTTATAAGCTTAAAAGCGGCTCATGCTTTAAGGGAGTTGGGGCTTGAGATAACCGTTGTTGAACTGCTGGACAGAATTATGGGAATAGCATTAGATAATCAGGGCGCTGAAATAGTAGAGAAACGTCTTGAAGAGAATGGAATAGAAATATTAACAAAACATACAGTTTCTGAAATTGTTAGCAATAAAAGAGGTAAGGTTGAGGCAGTAATTTTAGATGACGGCAAGCGGATTGATTGTGAAATGGTGATTGTCGCGGTAGGCGTAAGACCGAACTTTAAACTTCTGGATGGATCCGGAGTAAAAACCAACAGAGGAATTGTTGTAAATGATAAAATGGAAACGAATGTTTCAAATATATATGCGGCTGGTGATGTCGCGGAAGCTTATGACTTCTTATATAAAGAAAACCGATTGAATCCTATCTGGCCAAATGCTTACGAGCAGGGTTTTGTCGCGGGAACAAATATGGCAGGCGGCTCCCGCAAATATCCCGGCGGAATGGGTATGAATTCAGTTGAATTTTATGGTATACCTTCAATTTCAATGGGAATAACAAGTCCTGAGGAAGAAGGTTATGAGGTTCTGATAAAACATTTGCCTGACAAGAATATATATAAAAAACTGGTTTTAAAAGACAACGTAATCATAGGAGCTATTTTTGTTGGTGATATAGACAGAGCAGGAATCGTAAATGGTTTAATTAAAGAACAAGCAGTAGTTAGAGATTATAAAGCAGATATCTTAGAAGATAGTTTTGGCTTTGTTTCTTTCCCGATTGACGTAAGAAAAGAGAAATTGACTAAAAGTAAATCTAAAGCAAGTTGAGAGCATCAGCTTGCTTTTGTTTTCTCCAAGAATAACAAGTCATCCTCGAGCCCTTCTGAGGTTAGCTAAGAAAATATTATAGATAAAGGAGCAGCTTAAATGTTTAAAATCGTTGAAACAAAAAATTTAACAGCGGATACCTGTTACTTCAAGGTAGCCGCACCCGACATTGCAAAAAAAGCGCAGGCGGGTCAATTCATAATCTTGCGTATTGATGAAGAAGGAGAGCGCATTCCTTTGACGATTGCGGATTATGATCGTGAAAAAGGAACGCTTACAATTATCTTTCAGCAAATTGGAAAAACAACCAAACAGCTTGCACGTTTAAAAAAAGGAGACAGTCTGTCTGATGTAATTGGCCCGCTTGGCCATCCAAGTGAAGTTAAAAATTTCGGAACAGTTGTGTTTGTAGCTGGCGGAATCGGCGCCGCTCCAATTTTTCCAATCGCCCGGACGCTCAAAGAAGCCGGGAATGAAGTTATAACAATTCTTGGGGCGCGGAGTTCTGATCTGATTATTTACGAAGACGAGTTGAGAAGTGTAAGCGACGAAGTCAGGATAACTACTGACGATGGTTCAAAAGGTCATCATGGTCTGGTAACAGATGTATTAAAAGAAATTCTTTCAAGCGATAAAAAAGTTGATTTGGTTTTTGCTATTGGTCCGGCTATTATGATGAAGTTTGTTTGTAAAACAACGGAACCGTTTAAAGTAAAAACATTGGTTAGCCTGAATCCAATTATGGTTGATGGGACAGGAATGTGTGGAGCCTGTCGGGTTGCTATTGGAAACGACACCAAATTTTGTTGTGTTGATGGGCCTGACTTTGATGGTCATCAGGTAGATTTTGATTTATTAATGGCAAGACAGCGACAGTATCTTGATGAAGAAAAAGAAGCTGTTTCGTTTTACGAAAAAGAAAAAAGCGAAGGGAGAATATAAATGGCAGAGCGTGTAAAAATACCCCGGGTTAAAATGCCGGAGCAGAACCCTCAAGAAAGAGGAAAAAATTTTAGTGAAGTAGCTCTTGGGTACACAGAAGAGCAGGCAGTTACAGAGGCAACCCGGTGTTTGCAGTGCAAAAAGCCTTTTTGCAAAGATGGGTGCCCTGTTGAAATTGATATTCCTGAGTTTATTGCTTTTATAAAAGAGAAAAAATTTATTGATGCGATAAATAAAATAAAAGAAAAAAATAGTTTACCGGCTGTTTGCGGAAGAGTTTGTCCGCAGGAAATTCAGTGTGAAAAATTATGCGTGACTGGAAAGAAAGGCGAGCCGGTTGCAATTGGTCGACTGGAAAGATTTGCCGCTGATTATGAAAGATTGCAGGGCAAGATAAAAACGCCGAAGAAGCCAAAATCAACCGGAAAGAAAATTGCGGTAATTGGCGCTGGTCCGGCAGGTCTTTCGGTCGCTGGAGATTTGGCTAAGATGGGTCATAGTATGACTATTTTTGAGGCGCTTCATAAAGCGGGAGGAGTTTTGGTTTATGGAATTCCGGAATTTAGACTCCCTAAAGCAATTGTTGAGTCTGAGGTTGATTATGTTAAAAAACTGGGAGTAGAGATTAAAACCAGCGCTGTTATTGGCAAGCTTTTTACAATTGATGAACTTTTTGAGCAGGGTTATAATGCGGTCTTTATTGGCACAGGAGCAGGTCTGCCTGTTTTTATGGGGATTCCGGGGGAAAACTTAAATGGAGTTTATTCAGCCAATGAATTTTTAACCCGGGCTAATTTAATGAAAGCATATTTTTAGGTAAAGACGGATGGGTTACAGGAATGGAATGTTTAAGAATGGAACTGGGCGAACCGGATGAATCAGGCAGACGCCGTCCTATTCCCATTAAAGGTTCGGAGTTTGTGCTGGATGTCGATGTGGTAATAATGGCAATTGGCACAGGTTCCAATCCTTTACTTTTAAGCACAGTGCCGGATATGGAGTTAACTAAAAAAGGCTATATTGTTGCAAATGAAGAAACAGGCGAGACAACTAAAAAAGGTGTGTTTGCGGGTGGAGACATTGTAACAGGAGCCGCGACAGTTATTCTCGCGATGGGTGCTGGCAAGAAAGCTGCAAGAGCGATTAATGATTATTTAATGAATGGTGAGAGTGGGAATTAGATATATTGAAATAGATTCAACATAAGATAAAACATTGACTCGGTGCGTTATAAGTGTTACACTTCTAAAAGGAGATGATACAAATGCCGGCAAAAAATCCAAGAATTAATGTTGTACTGGAGAAACCGCTTTACAAAAGTGTTCAGCGTCTTGCTGAAAGAGAAGGTGTGTCACTTTCTTTAAAAGTTCGTGATTTGATAAAAGAGGCTTTGGAATTGGAAGAAGATATAGGACTATCCATATTTGCTGAAAAAAGAGAGAGGACTTTTAGTAAAACAAAAGCATTAAAGCACGGCGAGGTTTGGTAGCCTTGCTTTTCGAACTTAGATATCACCCTGATGTTAAAACGGTTGATATACCTTTGCTTAACGTGAGAGTGAAAAAGCGTATTAAAACAGCGATAGAATCCCGTCTCACAACAGCGCCGCATCAATACGGAGAACCATTGAGAAAAACTCTTAAGGGATATTGGAAATTAAGAGTTGGGGACTACAGGGTAGTATTTAGAGTGGTGAATAACGAGGTGTGGATACTTGGCATTATCCATCGAAAGAAAGTCTATGAGCAAATAAAGAAAAGAAGATAGAGTAAATTTTAAATCTTTTTTCTTATCAGAAGTTTTATAATCCGGGAAATATCTCTGAATATTTTTATGTTTGATATTTCCTTATCGTAAGTTGCCTTTATCGGCACTTCGTCGGTTTTAAATCCATTTTTGCCGACTTCGTAAATAATTTCAGAAGCAATTTCCATTGTTTTTCCTGTAAGGTTGATTTTTTCTAAAACTTCTTTTTTAAGAATACGATAACCACTTTGAGAATCAGTGGTTATCTTTTTTTGAGCGGCAAGATTTGTTAAGTTGGTTAGCAAAATATTTCCTATCAATCTGTGTTTTGGAAAATTTGGCCACTGTTTTTTATCAATCAAGCGCGAACCAATAATTACATCAACATTGTTTTCATGAAGACGATTTATAAGTTTTTCTATATCTTCAGGATCATGTTGTCCGTCAGCATCCAAGGTTATTATGATATCAAAATTCTTCTTAAGAGCCTCTCTGAATCCTGAGCGTAAGGCAAAACCTAATCCCATATTCCTTCTGTGGTTATACACTGTTGCGCCATGTTTCTGAGCGACTTTTAAGGTATTGTCTTTGCTTCCATCATTTATAATTGCCACTTCATCGACATATTTTCTTGTGTTTTCGATAATCCGACCAATTGTTTTTTCAGCATTATAAGCAGGTATTATGGCTATAGTTCTCATTTATACACCCATTCTTTGGCGAAATTGATGCCTTGCATTATTGTGTTTGTTAATTGTTTTGGCGATTTTGTTCTTTTGAATACTTTAAGGGCATAGTTGGGTCTTAGATAAAAAGATTTAAAAGCCTGTTTTTTTGCTTTTTTAAGTTCCTCATTTGAAAGTAGTTTTGTGTTTAGTATGGGTTGGTTGATTTCAAATCTGTTCCAGTCATTTGTAATAAGCCAGTCGTTTTCAATTGCCATTTGATAAAATTCTGTTCCCGGAAAAGGAATAGCGCAGTAAAACTGAGTGTAATCAGGGTCTAATTTAATTATAAAGTCGATGGTTTGTTGAATAGTTTCTTTTGTATCGCCGGGCAGACCAAGAACAATATGCGCTGTTGTTTCTACACCAGCTTCTTTGCTCCATTTAAAAGCGTTTCTTGTTTGGTCTATATTAGTTCCTTTTTTTATGTTATCTATTATTTCTTGAACGCCGGACTCAACACCATATGAAATTATCCAGCAGCCGCTTTTTTTCATTAATTTTAAAAGTTCAGGATCAATCTTGTCTACTCTTGAATTGGTCATCCAATTGAATTTTAATCCGCGTCTTAAAATTTCTTCACAAACTTCAACTACAAAATTCCGGTTTAAAGTGAAAGTGTCAGACCACATTGCAATATCATAAATATTGTGTTTTTCGATTATTTCTTCGATTTCATTAAGAATGTTTTTTGGACTTCTGAGCCTTAGTTTTTTGCCGTAGTATTGATTGGCTGTGCAAAATATACAGTCATACGGACAGCCCCTTGAAGAAATTAAAAGAGTGTAAGGTTTATTTGAAAGAGGCATTGTATATTTTTGATTAGAAACAAGATCGCGGGCAGGATACGGAAGATCGTCAAGATTTTCCATAAAAGGCCGGTCGGGATTGTTGATTGTTCCATTTTTTGATTTGTAAGAAATTCCCTGCACATTTTTGAGGTCTTTGTTGTCTCTTAAAGAAATTGCCAGTTCAAGAGCTGTTAATTCGGGTTCACGGCGGATAACTGAATTAAGTTCTGATTGATTTAATGATTTTTCAGGAAGAGCTGTAACATGTGTTCCAATGGCAGCAATATGAGCGTCAGATAGTTCTTTCATTGCTTTTATGGTTGTTTTGTCGTTATTAAAGGTTGCGGTAGAGGTGTTTATGATTACCAGTTGAGGCTGGTGAAGTTTTATCTGATTTTTAACGTGGTCTATGCTCTGATTGTCTGCAATGCAATCCTGAATTGTTACAGAGAAGCCGTTTTTTCTTAAAACAGCGGCAATTGAGGGAAGAGAAATTGGAATCATTACGTATTGAAAGGAAGACAATCTTTGTTCGCAACGACCTTCTCTTATGTATTTTATTCCATTGGACGCCGGTGGATTAATGATAAGAATTTTCATTTTTCTTTGATCTAAAATTCGTTTTTTGTCAGGATTTTCCTCTTTTCTTTTTGAATTAACCATCCAAGAAATATCAATGAAACAATCGAGAGGCTGTTTGAAAGAAAATGTATAGGTGTATTTTCATATTTTATTTCTACCCGATGGCTTCCCGGTGGCAGAACAAGAAGAATCAAATCTTCCAGGTTATAAATTTTCGTTTCTTTCTGATCGATATACGCCTTGAAGTGTTTTGAGTTTGCAAAAGAAACCAGAGCAGGAAAATTCTGCTTTGAGTTGTAACTGAATTTAACTTGTTCAGGCTTAATGGAATTTTCTTTTAAAGTTATGGAATTAAAATCATTTTGTGGTTTAACTGTTTTTGCAAGATTGTTGATTAGATTAATATTTTGTTGATTATGATTTAAAAAAGCATAATAAAAAAGATTTGCTCCAACGAAATAGAGTTTTTTACCGCCTATCTTTTTGTAACCAATTATATTAACCCCCCTCTGTCCCCCCTTGGTAAGGGAGGGAATAACCCTCCTATCTTCCCCCTTGCCAAGGGAGGGAATAACTTCCCCGCGTCCCCCCTTGCTAAGGGGGGAATTAAAAGGGGGTTTTAATTTCAGGATTGTTTTATCAAGACCAAAATACGAAACTGTTTTCCAATTGCTGGTTTTTTGAGAAAAATTCAGGTAATTTAAATCAAAATTGTTGAGCAAAGGATCGGATGTTTTTAAGAGCTGGGCAGAACCGTTTAGCGTTAATGGAATTTCTGTCACGCCAAAGAAGCTTTTGTTTTCTTCCAATGGGTTTCCTTCTATTCCATCTAAACTTACAATTGCTTTTCCGCCGTTTTTTATATAATCCAAGATTAAGTTTTCTGCTTTTTGTTGGTTATGAAAACCAAATCCGGTGAGCACAATAACATCGAATAATTTTAAGAAGCTTAAATCGTAATCATCAATATAAACGGGACCGCCTTCTACGGAATTATTTATAAGAGGAGAAGATTGAGGGCTGAATTTTCCTATAAAGAGAGTTTTTTCTTTTAAAACTTGAACATAGGAAGATTTTTTATTTTTTTCATATAGAACATATTTTTTGTTGCTGTAAATCTTTAAAAAACTATCTTGTTTCATTGTGTTTAGGAAATCTGTGTAATTTTTGCCAGAGAAATTTTTATTTGTAAGCAGATAGTTTGTGTTTAAGCGATTCAGTTTCCTGGCGGCATACTTAGGATAACCATTGTCAATTGCGTCGTATATCCAGGCGATATGTTTGCCAATCGGAGTAAGAGAATAGTACCATCCTTCGATCATTGGTCTTTTTCCTTCAAGCCCCATCCACCAGAGAAGGTAGTTAAAAGGGTACTTCATTGGCATAATTCGTCCTTTGTCAGGAAGCTTATTGATGATTCGGGAAATTTCTATGTCTGATTTGCTGTTGGTTGGTTTGATTTGGTCTTTAGTTTGCTGGTATCCCTTGAAAGATGTATAGGTAATTGCAATAAGAAATATCGACAGCGCGAAAAGATTGTTTTTAGTTTGAAAATCAAAAGATATGGACGCCAGATAACTCAAGGAAAAAGCCGCGAATAAAAGGGCGATGAAAGGGTAGACGGCTTGAAATCTGATTATTTTATCAAGGGGAGAAAAGAAACCAAGAGCAAAAATCATCGAGATAATCCCAGCGATAAAAAGAGCGGAATTCAAGCTGGCTTTCTTTTTTATAATTGTCCAGACAGAAAAGAAAATCAGGATTGGTCCCAGCCAGAAAAGATACTCAGTCATTTTAACAGAGCTGATTATATATACTTCTTCGGGAACAGTTGACCAAGCGGTTTGTTCGATAAAATAAGGTATTAGATACCACGCTGTCAGAAGAAAAGAAAAAACAGAAGCGGAAAGCCAGTAAAAAATATTAGTTGATTTGATTGTATTATCAATAGTAACTCTGGCGACAGTATATATTCCTATGAATATTAATGTTGTTATTCCAACCATCGGATGAGACAGGAGCCCTAAAGATAAAAATAGCGCCAGCAGGCTGAGATTTTTGTATTTTTGGTTTTTTTCTAATATCTGGTTGACATAGTAAAACGAGATAGGAATAAAGACAATTGCGAGACTTCTTGGATATGAGCCGCTGCCTGTTGTTTGAAATAAAACAATTGGAGCAAGGGAAAATAAAATGGATCCAGCAAACGAATTTATAAGCGGCTGGGTTTTTCGCATCACAAAAAACATTGAAAAGCCTGTAAGTGATATTATGAGGAGATGAAAAATTCGACTAACCAGCGCAATATCTTTAAAAATCAAATAAAGGGGGATAAGAAAAAAATAGGTTAAGGGCGGCGCGTTATGGGTTATTTCAAATCCAGCATACCAATATGGATTTATTTGAGGCAGTTTAAGATTGTTTTTTAAGGAATCAGCTATGAATTTTGTAGTAAGAAGATAGGAGCCCGTGTCAGCGCCGCTTGCTATGCCTTTTTGAAAAAGAGTTGGCGAAAGAACGATTGTTGAGATTATTACAATTATGGCCAGATAAAGAATTGTTTTAAAAATATTTTTAGTTTTTTGTTTCAATTAGTACAGGCTCCTGATAGTTAAAAAATGTATTATTAACGAGCTATAGAATAAAAAGTTAGAAATTCCAAATTACAATATCTAAAATGGTATAGAACAAAATCCAAATGACCAAGCTCAAAGATCAAATGAAATCCAAAGATCAAATTACAAAACACACAAGAATTTTTTGACATTTATTTGGTATTTGGGCTTTGTCATTTGAACTTTATTTTTAAATATTTTGCCAAAAATTACACGAATTTGAATTATAAGATATTAATGGTTCAGACCAAAAAGAAATATTATAGTTTATTTATAAAAACATTAAAGCCCATCTTGATTTTTTCTTTAAAAGATGCTTGAAATTTAAAAACAGGCAGACTTGGAACAAGCTTTTTTATTTTATCTGCTTCGGTTTTCATATTGGCAAGCGGACCTATTACTTTCCACACGGGAGGCTCCTTAAGGGTCAGGATATAACCGGACATTCTAAAATAGAAAGTAATTATTCTGTAAAGCGGCATTACAAAACACAAATGAAGAGTTTCTTTGATTTGATTTTTGGTTTCTTTGTCAACAATAAAATAAGCGCTAAGTGTCTGGAGAAAACAGAGCGCTACATAGAAGAAATATATAATAATAAGTGAATTTGTGATTACATAAGGAGAATAACCAAAAGCTGGAAAGAAAAGAAATAAGAAAAACCAGATAAGCCTTGGAAACGATAAAGTATGATCGACAAGAAGCATATGTGGAATTCCCAGCCAGCCAACTGTTCCATAATCTTTATTGCCGATTATTTCTTTATGAGCAGCGCAGACTTCAATCTGTCCGCGGGACCATCTTGCTCTCTGAGAATAAAGGTCATCCCAGTTAATTATTGGTTCAAGATATGCTTTGGCATCGGGAATGTAGCCAACATGGATTTGTTTTTTATGGAAATCGACTGTCAGATCGAAATCCTCTGAAACAGTTAAAGTTTTGTAAAGAGGCGATTCCAAAAGAATATCTTTTCTAAAAACAGAAAACGCTCCCGCAAGGATGTATGTTGAATGGAGGATGCTTTGGCAGTGTCTGCCGAGCCTGAAAGAGTCAAGATATTCAAGGAACTGGCATTTTGCAAGCAGTCTTTCCGAAAAATTCAATTGTTTTGATTTTATTTTCCCATTTTCATCCAGCACAATATTTCCGTTTGAATCTCTTTCCTCAATCATATCCCAGCTAATTTCAATATTTCCTGTGGCTGCCCCCATATGTCTGTTTTTAATAAACGCGATAGCGGTATTTTTAAGAGCGTCTGGTGAAAGAACAACATCGCTGTCGAGAGTTACCACAAGTTCACTTCCGTTCATATGGGAAACTCCAGAATTAAGGGCTTTTGGTTTTCCGCTGTGTCCATTAGCGAGAAGTTTAATTTCGCCGTTAAATCTATCCGGCACAGGAATATGGTTGTCGTTTATTTTTAGATATTGGTTGTTTTTAGTGCTTGAATAGCTTGCGTGGATTTGTTCCGCTACTTTTAAAAAGGTGTCATCTTTGCTTCCATCATCAATTACAATTACCTCCATTTTATGATGAGGATAATTTTGTGTTTTGATTGAATTAAGACAGCGATGAATTATTTTTTCCTCATTATGAGCAGGAACGAGGATTGTGATAAAAGGCAGACTGCTTTCTTCGATTCCACCAAATCCCCTCTTGCCCCCCTTCAATTCCCCCCTTGTTAAGGGGGGACAGAGGGGGGTTAAAGGAGGGGTGGGGGGATTTTTGGACGTAAAAATTACAAATAGACGGATAAAAGTTTCTACACCGTTAAAGGAGGGGTGGGGGGATTTTTGGACGTAAAAATTACAGATAGACGGATAAAAGTTTCTACACCGTCTATCATTATAGGCATGAAAATCCAGACACCCCAAATTAGGGTGAAAATTAATAAACTTCGCACTAAACATACTCCTTATTTTGTCATTCCCGTGCAAACGGGAATCCAGATAAATAAAAGACTGGATACCCGCTTTCGCGGGTATGACATTTTTTCTGCTTTCCAGCTTCGTTTATTGTTTTATGAATTTTATTCAAAGTCGGTTGAGTTAGTATATACCAGTAAAGAATAGCTATACACATAAAGAAAAACAATCGGCCTATAATTGCATGGGCGGTAAAGATAGCATCTCTGCCAAAGTAGTGAACAATATTTATAATTATTTGTATTCGTATAATATTTGCAAGAACTGTTATAATAAGACCTGTTAATATTAGTTTAATCTTTTTTTCTGTTTCAAAAGATGGATAAAAAGAAATAAGACCTATCAAGACACTGCTTTCCAGAATCGCTGAACATTCAATCCCTATCTGTAGTAAAATCCAGCCGGTTTTATCAGGAACTAAAAAAGTGCTTATTCCCAAAGTTCTTGCTTTGATTCCAAGAAAATTTGAAAAAAGAACAGCCTGATAAAGATGAATTTTTTCCCAATAAAGTTCAAGCCCCGAGAGACGCATACCAAAAACCAGAACTAAAGTTAAACCAAGCGCGCCAAACAAATAATAAGTAAGCCATGCTTTTTGTTTTCTTAAGAAAACTATTATAGCAATGTATGAGGTTATAATTAATATTATTAGTATTGTTTTCATATATTAGCCGCTAAACATTTTCCTCGCCAGTCCCAATAACAAAAACATGCTTGCCAATAGTAATAATGGATACCCCAGCGTTGGAATACTGAAAACGGATTCCCATCCAAAAGAAAAACTTTCAGTAGCGTAAGGCGCGACAGTCGCGTTGTCGTTTCCTGAGAGGGCTGTGTCGATTGAATTTGAAGCAATACTCCAGCTACTAGCCGCGTTTCCTGTTCCGTCCCAGCGATAAGCGGAAAGAACACCTGTGGCCGCTCCATTGTCTCCCTGAATCCTTAAATACATAACATTAGTACTGCTTTGATCAGAATAAAGTTTTGAAACTGATTCACGATAAGCAGTTCCTGCCGGAGTCGGGCTCCAGTCAGACTGGAGAGAAAAAGCAGTTCCATCTCCGCCTGAATACGCCCAGTCAATATCATCATTAGAGACGGCATCTCCATAAGCAAGGATTGATCTGCCGGTTGTTCCGGCATAAGCAATGTCGAGATTATGAGTCCTGAATCCATTTACAGAAGTGTCTATAGCTCCTATATTCTGGGTTGTGGTTCCGGTCCAGAAGCCCGCGTAAATATCTGAAGCGCTGTTTGCTGCCGCAAAGGCAATGTAATTACTGCCCGGAGATGGATTTGGAGCAACTGTAAATTGATATATTGCTGCTCCTCCAAGAACAGCAGGTGATGTATTAACCGTCCAGTTGCGGGGAGAAGAGGCGGGGAGAGTGGCGTAAGCCCAGCGAGGAGATGCACTTGTGCCCCAAACAACAAGCAAGTCGCCGCTATTTGATTCATAGGCGCCTCCAAAACTATCATAGCCGCTTTGAGCGTCATATCTTGTCCCAGTATTTAGTTCATTTTCAAAGACCTGTGTTTCCGGATTCCAGATTGCCGCGCTGATGTTTGGAGATGAACCGTTTGATCCCATTGCAATAAGAGCGATTTCATCTGAATTTAATCTTGGAGCAAGTTTTATCCATCTTATATTTCCGATGGAAGTCGCAAACGTAAAGTTGCCGGAAGCATTCCAGCTTGAACCGTTCCAGTGCTGCCAGTAAATTGTAGTTCCACCGGTTGAATAGGCAACCAGCGCGTCTCCTGAAAGATTTTCATAAGCAATGTCAAAACCCCGATACCTGCTTGTTCCAAGACTACTGCTTGCCTGCCATTCAAAAGACCAGTCTGAAGAAGCGGTGATGGGAAAGGTGTTTGTCCGGTAAATTTTTAAGGTATTAGTATTAGTTAAAGCCCAGACACCCATAATTCTTTCAGGATTTCCTGTTCTTAAAACCGGACCAGTTTTTAAAACACTAAAGAGTGTCTGGGTGGCAGATGTTGCTATCTGAACAGGCGTGTCGTAACTGCCTGTCCAGTTTCGGCTGTATTCTGTGCTGTTAGTAATAGCTGATCCGTAAATGAGTAGTCCATCGCCCGCGGACGCGTTGGCCGCAGATGGATTGATTACAAAAATTAATGGGATTAGTATAAAAAACCAGTAACTTATATTTTTTATCTTTCGAAAAGAAGCCTCCACAGAAATTCCCCAGTTAAGATATATTAGAGATAATCTTCAAGTTAGGCTCACTTCGTTCGCTAACTTGAATTGTAAATTTTAAATTGAAAAATGCAAATTGAAAAATAAGGATTACCCATCTTATATTTTGCATTTTAAAATTTGCAATTTTCATTTTGCAATTATAGGAATTTCATCAAAAAGGAAATTCCTATTATATTAAATTATTCTTTTATTTTATTTGTAAATCCTGCTTGCCAAGGAAGTTTTCCACTACATAATGTTTTTATAAAAAGGTTGACACTAAAAAATAGATAAGTAAAATTATAAATATCTTATATAAAAAGTTAAAGGAGTAAAATGTTATCAAACTGGTTAGGAAAAAGATATGAAGCGCTCTATGAAGCTTTTGGACAAAAGCCATTTAGATTCAATGAAGCTGTTCTGGTTTTAAAAGAAAAAACCAAAGATAGCGATGATCAGGTAAATGTCATTTTAGCAGAGTTAAGAAAAAAGAAGTGGTTGTCTGTAGATTTTAATCCCGATGACAATAGAAAACGTATTTACCAACTCAAAAGTAAAGAAGACCTAATTTCTCATGCTCTTTCTATCACTAATGGTCAAATTACTCGTAGCGAGCTATATGGTATTTTGAAAAGAGCTGCTGACTTAATAAGAACCAGAGTCGATTATAGTTTTATTCTTATTCTCCTCTTTTATAAAAGAATTAGCGACAAATGGGAAATTGAGTATGAAGATGCACACAAAGAAGCATTGGAAGATGGATTAAACGAAAAAGAAGCTAAAGAAGAAGCTAAAAATTCTATCTATCATGATTTTGATATACCTGAAGAATATTTATGGGAACAAGTTAGAAAAGATCCCGCACGACTTCCTGAGAATTTTTCCAAAGCTATGAAAGCGATAGCTCAAAGAAATCCTGAGCTTAGAGATGCTTTTGAAAATGTGGATTTTGTTCAGTTTACGAGCAATCTGGAAAACACGGAAATATTGCGACAATTAGTCGAGACATTCAGCGCAAGATCACTACATCATGTTTCTGCTGATATTTTAGGCGATGCTTATGAGTGGATTTTGCGATACTTCGCACCTCAAAAAGCAAAAGAAGGCGAGGTGTATACGCCAAGGGAAGTTATTAACCTTTTAATAGAAATACTTGACCCAAAACCAAACGAAAGCGTTTATGATCCGGCAGCAGGTTCAGGAGCAATGCTTATCAGCGCTTTTCATCATGTTGAAAATACGCAGGGAAAAGAAGCAGCAAATAAAATCTTTCTATTTGGTCAGGAAAGCAACCACCGAACATTAGCTTTGGCCAAGATGAATGTTTATATTCATGATATTAGAAACACAAATTTAGTTCACGGTGATACACTTCTTTATCCTAAATTCAAAGAAGGTCAGGCATTAAGAAAGTTTGATGCAGTGGTAGCAAATCCTCCCTGGAATCAATATGGTTATCCGGAAGAAACTTTAAAAAAAGGTGAATACTGGCGAGAAAGATATAACTTTGGATTTACTCCAAAGCAATCAGCAGATTGGGCTTGGGCACAGCATATGCTTAAATCTGCGAAAGATGACTCGGGGCGTGTGGGAATAGTAATTGATAATGGTTGTTTGTTTAGAGGCGGTAAAGAAAAAGCAGTTAGAACAACTATCTTAAATGCCAATCTTATTGAATCGATAATTCTTTTGCCCGAAAAGCTTTTCTATAACACAGGCGCCCCGGGTGCGATTTTAATTTTTAATAAAAACAAACTACAAGAAAGAAAAGACAAAATTCTTTTTATTAACGCAAGCAAAGAATTTGAACAGCATCCAGAAGTTCGAAAGCTTAATCGTTTAGGGACTGAGAATATTCAGAAGATTGTTGCTGCCTGTAAGGATTTTTCAGAAGAAATAGGCTTCTCAAGAATTGTTGATTTGGATGAAATCAAAGAAAACGATTACAACCTAAATGTAACTTTGTACGTCTTTCCCGAAGAAGAAATCGAAGAAATTGATATTGAAAAAGAATGGCAAGAGCTTGCTGAAATTGAAAGTGAACTGGTGGAGAATAAAGAAAAAATCAAAACATATCTAAACCAGATAAAGTAGGAATGCAATGAGAAACGAGGCAAGCAATTTATTTTCAATGGGTGATGAAAATAAAAATATACGACTATAAATTTTGCTGGTAATGCATACTTTTTTAAAAATTTTTATTTTCAAATAGGCAGAATCTATAAAATTTGTCCATAAAAAGTAGTGGTAGAGAGGAGAAATAATGAATCAACAGATTATAATGCTGGGATCAATTGAACAAAAAATTTTTACTGTAAGAAACATAAAAGTAATGATAGATGCGGATTTAGCTGAAATTTACGGTGTTAGTACAAAACGACTTAATGAGCAGGTAAAAAGAAACAAAGAGCGCTTCCCGGAAGATTTTATGTTTCAATTAACAAAAGAAGAAAAAATTGAGGTAGTCGCAAATTGCGACCACCTTGAAAAATTAAAATTTTCAACTTCTTTGCCTTACGCTTTTACTGAACATGGAGCAATTATGTTAGCAAGTGTTCTAAATACACCCATTGCTGTTCAAACAAGCATACTAATAGTGAGAGCTTTTATTAAGCTACGTGAAATAATGTCAACCCATAAAGAGCTTGTCTATAAATTAAATGAGCTGGAAAGCAAATTTGAAAAGCATGATAAAGATATTCAACTCATTTTTGAAGCAATACGCCAGTTGATGATGCCGCCTGATAAGCCAAAAAGAAAAATCGGATTTATAGCAGATGAGTAGACAGCATACGGTAGACAGGGTGTCTTTCCCGTGAAAGCGGGAATCCAGAAAAGTACTTAGAAAAGAAGAGGTCTTAATGAGGTTTTCAGAGAGATATGATTATAAAATAGTCGATAAAGCATTACTTAAAACAAATGTTCCTGAATCTATAAGAACAAGTATTTGGAATGTCTTTTATTTAAAAATTTTTAAGCATGTTGGTGATAAAACGACTGATGAGTTTATTAGACTTTTATGGCAAGATTTCTTTAGAAAAGATCTTTTTTTATTGGATCGATTGTATGGCGAAGACTTTTTTGTTACTCTAGGCGGCGAAAAACCAGTAATATCGAATGTACAAGAAGCTTTTTTTAGTGCACAGTGGTTTGAAGTCTATGATTTCATCGAATTCTTTAACGAGTGTTTTAGAAATCCTTCCAAGACAAAATTGAAAACTGAAATTTTACAGTCACTCAATACTGTTTTTAAAGAAGAAAGAGTGCCTTATAGAGTAGTTAATGGTCTAGTGACTCCATTAACATCTGAAGAAGAAATTAAGGTATTAGAAGCAGCCTTGAATGTTCCTGATAAATTTAAAAGTGTAAGAGATCATATTAA
>JACQXZ010000042.1 GCA_016208465.1 Actinomycetota bacterium | reverse complement strand
TTGCCAACTGGTCACCTGGAAAAATTCTCTTTCTTTAGTCTCCAGAGTTTTGGCGGACTGCTTCCTTCAATTTTAATTGGAATTTCAATCTTTGTAATTGGAATGAAGTATCATTTGTTCCATATTCATTTTCCGGTGTGGCTCAGTATAGATTACTGGTATACCCGCGCCGCAAATTCATTTATCTCAAGCACAAAAACAATATCTCACCTAAGTGGATATTTAAGCAGACTTGTATTTGCTATTTTTGTAGATATGTGGCTTCCAAATCCTATGAGCAAAAGCGAGCTTTACACAACCACTGAAACAATCGGGCACAAAGCAGGAAAAACCCTTTCGGATGTTGATGGGAAAGTTCTTGATCGTCTGGTTGATGGAGTGGCTTCTGCTGGTCAGAAAGCCAGTGGCATTGCTGCCTATGTTGATATGAGATTAGTTGATAAAGCAATTAATGGAGTCGCCGGTTTAGGACAGAAGACAAGCAAGGCGGCAAATTTATTTGATATGAGATTAATTGATAAAGCAATTAATGGCGTAGCGGGATTGGGACAACTGGCGAGTAAAGCAGCGGGTTTATTCGATTATTATGTAATTGATAATATTGTAAACGCAGTTGGGGTGGCAACTAAATCGTCCAGCAGAAAACTCAGACCAATTCAAACAGGAGACGTTCAGAGCTATGGTTCGTTAATGGTTTTAAGCATAGCAATTTTATTAATAGCTATATTGATTTTTATTGTTATTGTAAAAGCAATTTTATAATTATTCGCTTTTGTCTTCATCGTTATCACGGAAATATTTTGTGAACGCAAGCAGAAAAATCGGTGCAAGAGTAAAAACCACCAAGATTAAAACCATCATTAACTGCGAAATTGTTAAGCCAAACATTTACACACCCCCGACCCCTCTTGATAGAGGGGAGTAATAATGGATCTCAAGTTAAACTCACTTCGTTCGCTAACTTGAATTGTAAATTGAAAAATGTAAATTGAAAAATAAGGATTATTCTTTTATATTTTGCATTTTAAAATTTGCAATTTTCATTTTGCAATTATAGGAATTTTATCAAAAATGAAAATTCCTATACTATTGAATTATTCCGCTCCCAGCAACTCAGCCAGCTTAGCTTCATTTCCCGCCGTAGCAATAGTCAGTATCTCATCACCCGGTTGAAACACTGTTTTACCGGTCGGAATAAGCAGTTCAGAATCCCGGACAATTGCGACAACTATACAATTAGGCGGAAAATCAATAGTTTTTAGTTCCTGATTTAAAATTGTTGATTTCTCAGTCAGCCTCGTTTCAACCAAAGCAATTTCACCTTTGCGTAATTTTAGCAGAGTGACAATGTCTCCTAAGTTAACTTCTTCTCTGATTATTTTAGTGATGATATGAACAGAACTCACCGCCACATCAACGCCCCATTCCTTGCCATAAAGCCATTCGTTGCGAGGATTATTAACCCGGGCGATCACCCGTGGAGCATCAAACTTGAACTTTGCCAATTGGCAGATAACCAGATTATCTTCATCGTGCCCGGTTAAAGCTACAACAAGATCAGCCTTTGCAACACCTGCCTCCTCAAATATCTCAGGATCGCAGGCGTCTCCCTGAAAAATATTTATCTTAATTTCTTTAGCTAATTTTTCACAGACTTCCTGTCTCTTGTCTATTACTGTTACCGCGTGACCGTCCTCGAGTAAATTTTGAGCTAAATATGAGCCAAGTCTCCCGCCGCCGACTATAAAAGCATTCATTTTTTTCACCCTCTCATCCAAGATGCAGCATTTTTTTAAGTTTAGGCAGAGCCGCAGTTTCCACGACTATCTGAATACCATCTTTCTCCTGAAAAACCGTGCCACTGGTCGGAATAAAAGCCTTGCCAAACCGTACAATTGTAATAACAGTTATCTCCCCCGGAATGTTTAAGTCATTCACCGATCTTCCAACCAATTGAGGCGAAATCTCTCCTTCTACAATTTCAACTTCGCCATTGCCAAAACTGAGATGGCGAATCAACTCAATGTGACAGATTAAATTTTTAATTTTGTTAGCCGCCCAAGCAGTTGAAGAGATAGTCTGAATTCCCAAATGTTGATAAAGTTTCTCTCTAGCCGGATCATAAATTCGGGCAACTACCTTTGGTACCCTGAACTTATTTTTTGCCACTAAAGCGCCAACAACATTGTGATTATCTCCATTCGTTACCGCAATAAACGCATCCGCCCGCTCAATGCCTGCCTTCTTTAAAACATCCCGATCAAATCCGATCCCTTCTACTGCCTGTCCTTTAAAAGTCTTACCCAAACGCTTAAAGGCAGTAGGATCTTTATCAACAATAGCAATTTCGTGCCCGTCCAGCGTTAAGACTTTCGCCAGACGGGTCCCCACTCGTCCACAGCCCATAATAACTATATACATTCGAATTCCTCCTTCAAATCAGAGAACAGAATACAGAATACAGAAGTCAGACTTTCCGCCTTCTGGTATCTACTAATTTGTCATTCTGAACGCAGTGAAGAATCTGCTACTTTCAAAAATTAAGACCCTTCACGGAGTTCATCCTGAGCGAGATTCTTCGTCGCTTCACTCCTCAGAATGACAGAAGCGAAGGGTTCCGGGTGACAAAATGGAATTGTCAACAATCCCTTCTGTTCTCTGTGCTCTGTCTTCTGTTCTCTGTATTCTGTATTATACACTTTATCTCTTACTTCCTTTGCGCCGCAGAATAAACTTTCTCAGCTCATCCGCGAAAAAGATAACCGGTGTAAAGATGAACAGAAAAGCCCAGTCTATAACACTTAAGGGGCCAAGCTGAAATATTCTTTGGAAAAATTGAGTATAGATCAAGATGTTAATTAAAACAATTTCGGTTAATATTCCCCATAGATACAATCGATTACTGAAAAAACCAATTTTAAAGACTGATTCCCGTTCTGTCCGACAGGCAAAACCATTGCCTATCTGAGTAGCAACGATGCCTGCCAGAGACATAGTTGTTGCCTTTATATATACCGAACTGTTCTGGTATGCCGTCATCCCTAAACGACCGGATGCCAAAATCTGAGAAAAAGTCCAGCCACTCCTGAAATACATAAAGAAAAATCCAGCCATACAGGCGACTGTTTCAATTGGTCCCAGAAAGAAATATGCCCGAAGCAACAAGGATGAATTAAGCAGTCTGTCTGTTTGTTTTCTGGGCAGCCGCTCCATAACTCCCGGTTCGGGTCTCTCCACTCCCAACCCCAGAGCTGGTATCATATCCGTTCCCAGGTCAACAGCCAAAATCTGCATAATGGTTAACGGCAGAGGAATCTTAAAGAGAACCATTAGAATAAAAGGAATAATTTCCGGGATGTTGCTGGCAAAAATATAGGTTACGAAACGCCTGATGTTATCGTAAACAGCTCTTCCTTCTTCAATCGCATTGACGATACTGGCAAAATTATCATCGGTGAGAATAATGTCTGCCGCTTCTTTGGCGACATCGGTTCCAGCAATCCCCATAGCAACACCTATATCAGCCCGTTTTAAAGCAGGCGCATCATTGACCCCATCGCCAGTCACGGCTACTATTTCTCCCCGTTCTTTTAGTGTGGAGACAACACGCATTTTGTGTTCCGGGGATACGCGGGCAAAAATAACTTCCTGCTCTGTTAATTCCTTAATCAATTGTTCATCAGAAATCTGATCAAGTTCCGCGCCAGTAATAATCCGACAGGCTTGCCCTTTAACCATACCAATTCGACGGGCAATTGATTCAGCGGTAAGACCATAATCGCCGGTAATCATAAATATCTTAATACCAGCCTGCGCGCATAGCTTAACTGCTCTTTCCACTTCGGGACGCGGTGGATCCATCATCGCCATCAAACCAACAAAGACCAAATTTGTCTCAGTATTCTCAACTGTATATTCTCCTAAGTCTGCTGGTAATTCACGATAAGCCATTGCTAATACTCTAAGCGCACCTCTGGCAAAAACATCATTTTGGGCAAGTATTTGGTTCTTATGTTCTTCGGTAACTTCCTCTATCTGGCCATTGATATAGATATGAGTACAAAGAGCAAGGGTTTCTTTAGGCGCGCCTTTTACATAAGCTGTCTTCTGTCCATTCTGATTCAGATGAATCGAAGTCATTCGCTTGCGAACTGAATCAAAAGGTAACTGATAAATACGATGATTTTCCTCCAGAGCCT
The DNA here is from genome assembly GCA_016208465.1 of Actinomycetota bacterium. Taxonomy (GTDB): domain Bacteria; phylum Actinomycetota; class Aquicultoria; order JACQXZ01; family JACQXZ01; genus JACQXZ01. The sequence goes on along the minus strand of JACQXZ010000042.1, from coordinate 11,257 downwards.
TATCTAAATCAAACCCGCCCTTTTGACTGGCAACAAGTAATGCGCCTTCTGTCGGATCACCAAGAATGCTCCATGAATTCTGTCTTTCCGAAGGAGCAAGCAATTTTGCATTATTACAGAATGAAGCAGCGCTGAAGAGTAAGTTCAGGTTATTTTTAACCTCATCAGAGGATAAAGCCGTGTCATTAACAGAAAACTCTCCCTTTGGCTCATAACCAGCGCCTGAGATGTTAATTGTTTGACCATTTGCCCAAATCTCACGAACAGTCATTTCGTTTTGAGTCAAAGTACCTGTTTTATCGGTACAAATTACCGTGGTACAGCCTAGTGTTTCGACAGAAGAAAGTTTTTTAACCAAGGCATGCCTGTCGGCCATCCGTTGTACTCCCATCGCCAGCGCCAAAGTAACAGTGGGAAGCAAACCTTCAGGCACATTGGCAACAATTATTCCAACAGCAAAGAGAAAACCTTCAATGATTGTCAGTTTAGCAATTCCAGTGCCAAGAAAAAAGAAGAGGATACCCATCCCGATAGCAAGAGTTGCTACCAGTTTAGTTACTTTAGCCATTTCTTTCTGAAGAGGGCTCTGTTCTTCTTTTACCGACTGAGTAAGAGATGCTATTTTCCCGAATTGGGTCTCCATGCCAGTGGCAAAAATAATCCCTCTCCCGCTGCCCGAGGCAACACTTGTTCCAGCAAAAACTAAATTGGGCGATTCAACTAAAGTCAATCCTTCTTCAAATATTGGTTCAGCAGTTTTATTCACCGGATGGGACTCGCCGGTCAAAGTAGCATTATTTGTCTTCATCTCAAATTCCTGGATGAGGCGGGCATCCGCTGAGATGTTGTCCCCTTCTTCCAAAATAATTAAATCTCCGGGGATGAGTTCAGCCGCTAAAATCTGTTTGTGGTCCCCGTTTCTGATTACCCGGGCATAGGAAGGCAAAAGTTTCTTTAGAGCTTCAGTCGCTTTTTCGGCTTTAAATTCCTGCCAGAAACTAAAGATAGCATTGATGAGGATGACTGCGAAAATCGCCCAGCCCAATTCTGGCATTTCTCCGATAAAAGCCAGAATTCCCCCGACCCAGAGAAGGATTGCAAAGAGATGATAAAAGTTAGCCAAAAATTTGTAAATCAGAGGAGCTTTCTTTAACTCCTGGATCTGATTAGGACCATATTTTTCCAGCCGTTTTTTAGCTTCTTCTTCAGTCAAGCCGCGAGGAGAAGTATTCAGTTTTTCATAGATTTGCTCTTCAGATAAAGTGCGTATTTCTTGCATTTTTATGTATTATCACATTCTATAATAGCGCGTCAATGTTTAGATTGTTTTCTATACATATGTATAAATCTAGAAACTTGAAACTAGAACGTCTTTCGGACTCTAGAAACTAGTACCCCGTTACACATCAATTGCTGGGTAGTCTTTTATGTAATCAAGCACCGAAATCCCCCATAAGCCCCCTTTAATAAAGGGGGCAGCGAGCAGAGCGAGCGGGGGATTCTTGGGAAATTCATATTCTAAACTTATCACATTACATGAAACAGCGCGCTAGGTGCTAGTCTCTTGTTTCTAGTTTCTAGTCTGTGATATATCCCAGTTAAAACCTCTCGTATCCTTTGCGCCCATCCAGATTAATTTTATATCTCCATAATTATCCGGCAGACGATTCATATTTAATTCCTTTAAAATTCTAAATATAGCCGTCTTGCTAATTATTACATTATGATATCTTTCAAGATACATCTGGATTTTTCCGGGACCAAAGTGGTAGTTTTCTCTTAAGTAAACAATTTTAGAAATAATTTCTGACCTGTTTTGTTTTTGGTTTTTTAGATGGGGTCTGTATTTATCTTTTAATCCATCAATACCATATTTTTTGTATTTTCGATACCAACGATAATAAATTGTTCTGCTTATTCCAAAATACCGACAAGTCTCTGCAACGTTTCCAGTCACTTCTTCAGCGTGACGGATTACACCCAATCGCCATTTCTGATTTCTTAAAATTTCTTCCTCTGTCATCTACTGTAAGCATCTCCTTTTAATTTAAAATTACAAATAATAAATTACAAATAAGCTCCAATTTCCAATGTTCAAATATGAAAAAAAATCAAAAATAAAAGATAAAAAATCAAAAATACATATCAAAATGAAAAAATTATAATGCAAGATTCAAGTGATCAGTAAGATCGTAGGTTCAAAGTAGTAGGTTGTAGGGCTTTTAGGAGCTTTTTCTTTAGACCTCAAAACCTTCAATCTAAAACCCGCATTTTTAGTATTCATTTTTAAATTTTAACTTGTCATTTTGAATTTTGATTTTTTATTTTTAATTTTAAAGCTTGTTTGATGCTTAGAATTTGGTATTTATCCTTTCAGTCCCTATCTTATCCTAATTTTACTCTGTCTCATGAGACGAGCTTTTATAAAAATTCACCATCGCTCTTTTTAGCTCTGCCTCCGCTGCTCTAGCATTAAACTCAGCTCTGCCCGCAAGTTCTTCAAGCCATTTATCCGCTTTTATTTTCGCGGCTTTTGCAACTTCAATATCAACCTCTTCTACCTGCTCTGCAGCTGCGCAAACCATAACTACTTTGTTATCCTTAACCTCCAGGAAACCACCTCCAACTACAAGAAAGAAAATTTCATTGTTCTTCTTATAGCGAACAGCATCTACCGGAACCCTTACCAGCATTGGTGAATGGAAGGGATATATTCCTAACTCGCTTCCTAATTCAATTTTTTCTTCTGCTTTTTCTATTCTTCGAACAACAACATAATCAACATCTGTTTCGCTTACAACTGTTTGTTCCGGTGTTATGACTTCAAAAAATATTTTTTTGTCTTTCATTGACTTTGCCACACTCTTTATTAATATTTTGAGGCATTACTTAAAACATCATCTATGCTTCCTGTCATATAAAAAGCCTGCTCGGGAACACTATCATATTTTCCTTCCGCGATTTCCCTGAATCCCTTAAGCGTCTCTTTCAACGAAACATACTTTCCTTTAACATTTGTAAAAGTTTCTCCCACAAAGAATGGCTGACTTAAAAATTTCTGGAGTCTTCTTGCGCGAATTACTACCAGTTTATCTTCATCTGAAAGTTCTTCTAATCCTAAAATAGCAATCAGATCCTGAAGGTTTTTGTAGCGCTCCAGACATTCTCTTATCTTTCTGGCAATCTCACAATGTTCTTCTCCAACTATCCATGGTTCAAGAATCTGAGAACTGGAAGCAAGAGGGTCAACTGCCGGATAGAGACCTTGTTCCGCAACTTTTCTTGAAAGAACAACCGTCGCGTCTAAATGAGTAAAAACCGAAGCCGGTCCGGGATCAGCTAAATCATCAGCAGGAACATAGACTGCCTGAACAGAAGTAATCGCTCCATCGGCAGTAGAGGCAATTCGTTCCTGAAGCATTCCCATTTCGGTTGAAAGAGTCGGCTGATAACCCACTTCTGAAGGAACTCGCGCTCTTAATAAAGACACTTCCAATCCTGCCTGAACATAACGATACACATTGTCCAAGAATAACAACACATCTTTATGTTCTCTATCCCTAAAGTACTCTGACATCGTAAGCGCGGTAAAAGGCACTCTAAATCTGACGCCGGGAGATTCATTCATTTGTCCGTAAACTAAAATTGCTCTTTCTAAAACGCCTGATCCCTGCATTTCAAGCCATAAATCATTACCCTCACGTGTTCGCTCCCCAATCCCGCCAAAAACAGAAACACCCTCGTGTTCAATCGCAACATTTCTGATCAATTCCATTATGATAACAGTCTTGCCAACCCCAGCTCCTCCAAAAAGACCTACCTTACCGCCTCTTGGAAATGGCGCTAGCAAATCAATCGCTTTTATTCCTGTTTCAAAAATTTGAGGGAAAGTTTCCAGCTTCGCGTAGGGAATTGGCGCTTTGTAAATTGAATGACGTTCTTTTGTCTCAACTTTACCTCCATCATCAATCGTTTCGCCTAAAACATTAAAAATTCTGCCTAAAACCTGAGGTCCTACCGGCACCTGAATTGGCGCTCCCGTATTGTAAACCTCAGTTTCTCTCTCTAATCCATCAGTTGATTCAAGCGCTATAGTTCTGACGCATCCATTCCCAAGAAGCTGAACCACTTCTAAAGGCAAACCTTTATCTTTGTCTTCTACCCGGAGTAAATTGCCAATTTCAGGTTCTGCTCCCTTGCTAAAATCCACATCAACCACAGGACCCAATACCTGAACAACAACTCCTCCGCTGTTTTTTTTCTTTGAAATTTCTACTATTGTTTTTTCCTCAGCAAATTCTTTCAATCGTTTCATCCCCTTATAATAAACATGCTAGACTCTCTCTTCACTGGTAGGACAGGCGTCCCGCCTGTCTTCCGTTCTTTGTACAGCCGAGACGGCTGTCCTACTGAAGACGGGAAACTACTGTTTTGAATGCAACTTGGTCTGAATCATTGTTAAAATCCTGAGCTGGCAATTGATTCTTTTTCCAATACCCGCGCCGCGCTTAAAATACCTAAAAGGTCCAAAGTAATCAGACTGCGTCTGATTTTGTTAAACCTGACTTTTAAATCTTTAAGTGTTACTTCTGCTCTCTCGGTAGCTTCCTCCATCGCCATCATCCGGGCTCCCTGTTCGCTGGCGTATGATTCAAGCAAAATATCATAAGTCTGAATTCTCAAATACGTAGGAATCAATTCATCCAGTATATTAAAGGCGTCCGGCTCATATATCCACCCACTAAGTCCATGAGTTTTATCAGAAGAAAAAACATCAAATGGAATAGGAAGCAATTTTACTATCACAGGTTCTCTTTTTACCGCAGAATAAAATTTTGTATAAGCAATATAAATTGAATCTATCTCAGCCTTTTCAAAGAGAATATGAATAAAAGATAAAAAATCATCCGCGTCTTTGATGGAGACACCTTCTGTTGACATTGTAATTACCACACATTCCAATATCTGAAGCTATTACCGCTAACACCACTCTCTTGTTTGTTTTTGCTTTTTCGCTCAGCAACGGATATCTTTCTCTGATCTCCTCATCAAATAAAGAAGCATACTCGCTCTGAGAAGAAATAATATCGTGCATTTTACTGGAATAAGCTCCAAGTTTTAAGGCTCTGTTTCTGGTGCGGGCAAACTTTGCCGCGGCAACGGTAGCCATTGTCTGTGTAGTATTTTTTATATTTTCCACACTTGCTATACGGTTTTTTATTTCTATTAATTTTTGCGACATCTTAAATCACTCATTTTCAGAAACCTGTTCGGATTCTTTTTTAAAGAAATCAATAAAATCCTCAAGGGCTTTTTTCAATCTTTCTTCAAGCTCAGAGGTTAAATCACCACTTTGTTTTATTCCAACCAGAATAGAAGGGTGATTCGCCTCAAGATGAGACAATAATTTAGATTCAAAATCAGAACACATTTCAACATTGATAAAATCAATATATCCATTCACAACCGCGTAAAGAAGAACAACCTGTTTTTCCATTGAAAGAGGTGAATATTGGGGTTGAATCAAAAGCTGACGACCTCTTTCGCCACGAACAAGCTGAGCATGAGTAGCTTCATCCAACTCAGCTCCAAACTTTACAAAAGCAGACATCTCATGATATTGAGACAAATCAATCCTTAAACGACCCGCCACTTTTTTCATTGCCTTGCATTGAGCGGCTCCACCAACACGGGAAACAGACAACCCAACGTTAATAGATGGCCTGAATCCTGTATTAAACAAATCTGACTCAAGATAAATTTGTCCATCAGTTATAGAGATTACATTTGTTGAAATATAGGAAGTTACATCTCCTCCTAAAGTTTCAATGATAGGAAGAGCGGTGAGTGACCCTCCTCCTAAACTATCCTTTAATTTAGCGGCTCTTTCCAGAAGGCGGGAGTGAACATAAAAAATATCTCCGGGATACGCCTCCCTGCCAATTGGCCGTTTAAGAAGAGCTGACATTTCCCTGTAAGCCACGCCGTGTTTTGAGAGATCGTCATAAATTACAAGCGCGTGCCCTCCCCGCTCCATAATCTCCTCGCCAATCGCGCAGGCTGTATATGGAACGAGAAAACGAAAAGCAGTTTGTTCATTTGAAAGAGCGGCAACAATAATTGTATACTTTAAGGCGCCTTTTTGTTCGAGGATTTTAACAACCCTGCCTATAGTGGAAGCCTTTTGTCCAATCGCGGCATAAATACATATAACACCTGAGTCTTTCTGGTTAATAATTGTATCAATAGCAATAGTTGTTTTTCCTATTTTTCTATCACCAATTATTAATTCTCTCTGCCCGCGGCCCACTGGAACAAGCGCGTCTATTGCTTTGACTCCTGTCTGAAGAGGTTCGCTTACCGGTTGGCGAGCTACAACGCCCGGGGCTTTGCGTTCAACAAGCCGATAACTTTTTGCTTCAATAGGTCCTTTTCCGTCAATTGGCTGTCCCAAAGCATTTACAATCCTGCCAATAAGCTCATCGCCTACAGGCACTTCAAGAAGATGGCCTGTTATTTCAACACTGCTTCCTTCTCTGATTCCTTCTTCCGCTCCCAGAAGAATACATCCAACCGCTTCTCTTTCCAGATTAAAAGCTAATCCGTAAATTCCTCCTTCAAATAAAACTATCTCGTTTGCTCCAACATGTCTCAAACCTGAAATTCGGGCTATTCCATCGCCAACCTGAAGCACTTCGCCTCTGTCACTGCTTATTTCCTTAACCTCAATCAATGGCTTTGTGTTTTCTATAATCTTTTTAATATGCCCGCTCATATCATCAATCGTTAAGAAATCTATCTGTTCTTTAATCTTAAGAAGCTCTTTCTCAACTACATCCACCCATTGATGACCTATATCAAGATCTATAACTTTATCATCGCTTAGAAAAAGCATTGGTTTTTCAATATCCTTGTCCAACTCAACTTTTATTTCAATATTTTTCCCTGCCAGCAAAGAAAATTCTTTAACCAGCTTATCAACAGTATCCTGCCTGACAACAAATGGCGCTTTAAGCGCTACTGGACAAGTAATTTCTTTTAACAAACTTTTTAAGGAGTTTTTTGTTTCCTTCATATCAATTAAGAAACCTCCTCTAGTGTTTTAGAAACAGCTTTTTCTACCAATGCTTGCTGCTGTTTTTCGCTCACTACCTCATCTAAAACTTTTCTGGTTGCTATAGTGACAAAATCAATTAACTGCGCAAACATTTCTTTTTTAATTCTTTCCTCTTCTTTAACCAGCTTTTTCCTGCCTTGAGCGATTATCTTCTCTGATTCTTCGCTGGCCTTAACTAAAACTTGTCTTCCTGACTCTTCCGCATCCATCTTAATCTTTTCTGCCGCGGCTTTTGCATCAGCAATTATCTTGTCTCTCTCTTCCTGAGCACGGGCAAGTTCCATTTTCCCCAGCTCTGCCTGTTTCAATCCTTCTCTAATCTTTTCTTTTCTATCTTCAAGAGCTTTCAGAATGCTTTTAAATAAGTACTTCCTTAGAATCAGAAATAGTACTAAAAAATTAACAATTGTAAAGATAAATTTTGTAGGATCAAAACCTAATGTCTTCAGCAATTCCTGCATCTAAAAACCTCCTTCTTTGAAAAATCCATAAACTTTAGCCGTTAGTCCGAACAAGTCGGAATTGTAAATTTTAAATTTTAAAATGCGAATTTTTGAATCACATTATTTTCTCTACTTGTGACTTTGTGTCTTTGTGACCTTGTAACTCCCACAATACCTCTAACTATCTGACTAATGGGTTAGCCGCAATCAGCAAAATTGCAACAAGAAGACAATAAATTGCAAGCGCCTCAACTAAAGCGCAGGCAATCAACATTGAAGTAAACAATCGACCAGCTACTTCAGGCTGTCTGCTCATTCCATCTAAAGCAGCTTTTCCAATTTTCCCCATTGCAAAAGATGACATTGCGGCTCCTATAGCGATTGCGAATGCCGCGCTAAAAGCGCTAGCTGACTTTACTAAATATACGTTCATACGTTAACCATCCTTCCTTTTGTTTGATCTAACCCAGATATTGCAATAGCCTTCGCGATAAGCTTGTTATTTTGCTTTTATGCTGTGTCAGCCGAAACTTTTTGTGCTCAACGTACAATTCAAGTACGCCTGCGCCAAAAAGTCTCGTCTTCCTTGCCTAAAAGCAAAATTCCTGCGCTTCTCATCGAAATCTAATGCAAAATCAGGGTTTATTAATTAATGATGACCCTCTCCATGAATGCCCACTTCTTCTATTAGATAAAAAAGACTTAAAAGTGAAAAAACTGCTGCCTGAATTAATCCCACCAGCACAGAAAGCAATAATAAAACAATGGGTAAAACATAGGGAACAACATGACTAACCTGCTCAAAAACCAGATGCTCTCCACCTATGTTCCCAAAAAGTCGGAGAGACAATGAAAGACTCCGGGCTATATTATCAAGAATTCTCAGGGGTATTAAGAGAATAAACATCCACCAAACCGGCTTAAACCATTCTTTTATAGCGCCAACTACTCCATTTACTCTTATGCTTATAAGCTGAATTCCAACAATAGATATCAACGCTAAAGCAAGAGTAGTGCTTAAATCAGCCGTGGACGACAAGCCAAAAGGAAATAATCCTATCCAGTTTGCAACCAGAATATAAAAGAAAAAACTTCCTATAAATGGTAAAATCAGAGGCAGCCATTTTTCTCCCACTTCGGGCTCAATTTGATTAACTAGAATTTCAACAATTGCTTCAGAGACATTTTGTAATCCTTCAGGAACATCACTGCCTTTCTTTTTAGAAATTTTCAAATAAGCGCCTATAGCAAAAACAGATAAAAGAATTAAGGCCAACAAACCAAAACCAATATGAGTAGAAACAGGTAACCCAAATTTTATTCCTTCTTCCATCGACTTTAACTCGAAACTCGAGCCAGCACCTCCTTTCTAAAATTAGACATCAGACCATATAGGCTAAAAACAACTAATAAATCCAAATATCAAAGCCCAAATGTCAAATGAATGTCAAAACTCAAAGTTTAAAGTGTTAATTTTTAGTCATTTAGGCTTTGGATTTTATTTAAACTTTGGATTTTGGCATTTGAACTTTCACTTGAACCCTTTTATAATTAACAAATCTACTGCTGAGACCTCCCCAAAGCCGCATAAAAAACGAAAATTCCTATACTATTTAAATATATAAATTCTTAAAAGATATAGTTTTATCAAAAACCCAGAGACGGATTACTTCAAGAATAATTGTAATTTCAACAATTAAAATTCCTATCGACGCCGCCCAAATATTAAATATTAATGGATTAAAAACTGCGATAAACAAAATTGCCACTTTTATAACCATCCGCAAAATAACAGCAAGAGCAATTTTCTTTATGCTTCCTGACTCAACAAATTCGTTCAATCCTTTTAAAATAAGGAAAAAAGTTGAAATATCCAGCAGGGAACCAAACACAAGTCCACGTGCGGCAGAGATTTCAGAAGCAAAAAAACTGCTAACTGACAAAACAACTGCCAACACCAAGGCTTTTACCCAAACTGAACGCGCAAATAATTCAGAACTTACTGTGGTCATTTATTTTCACTCCATTGTCAAAAATTAAAATGTTCTACAATTTAATTATATTTAAGTAATGCTTTTCCTTTATTATTTACCCTGGTTCTCCTCTTCAGTAAGACAGTTCTCCCTTAGCAGGACAGCCGTCTCGGCTGTCAAGGAATGGAAGACAGGCAGGACGCCCATTCTACTAGTGAGAAAATGTCTGTTGCTGTTTTTAGGAAAAGCTGCATTTTGAACACAACCCAGCATAAGATTAAAAGTCAGATTAATAATTAAATGGTTGAAGAAAATATTGGTTAAAAACGAAGGTTTCATAGAAAATAAAAATAAGGAAAGAGGAAACAAAAATCCAAAAAAATGAGGCGGAGAAGTTTTTCGTTTTTCAGAAGCAAGCTGTTTCCTGAAGCCCACTACCTTCTCTTTAAAAATATTTACCTCATTTAATTTGACTAAAGAAATAAAAATACTTTTCAGGTAAGATATTTGTATTACCATTCGTCGGGAGTTTAAACGGAAAATATTCCCCAAACCGCTTTCTTCTCTTAATTCTTCACGTATCATTGAAATATTTGGCAAAAACAAACTAATAATAAAGGTGATTAAAATAAAAATTGTAATAAATCTAATTAGAGAATTATCGGTAGAAAAAGAAGATTTAAAAAAGAGGAATGAAAGATAAGAAAATAAAACAAAAGAGAAAGATAAAACAAAATATTCTAAAGGGGGAGAATTTTTATGTTTTTCTGAGTTCAATTCCAGTCTGAAATCTATCTGTCTTTTTTCCAGCAATTTAACTCTGATAGAATTAATAAAAGCAGAAATAATTTTTATTCTTGATAAATACCTTATTGCCGGAAATAAATCCAAAAATCTTGATCTGTTTCTGAAACGGGAAAAAGAACGACTTTCTCTTACTTCTTCTATCCCTGCCGAAAATGCAATAATAAGAGAAATAGCCAAAAAAGACACTAATAAAATTGTTAAAAATTTCATTTTTGGAAAAGATAAAATCTTACTGTGCACCTCAAATAATGCTCCGTTCACAAAGTGTTAAGTCGCAATATGTTAAATAACGATATGCTTATATAAACAAATAATAACTCAATGGCTCACAAAAGTCAAAGTGGTGATTGTGTGTTTGTTCAAATATAATCAGATCAAAGTTTAATTGGGAAATTTCTTCTTACGACCCCGAAAGAATGCAGCATAGAAAATTTTATGACACATTTCTGTTCCATTGCTAATTCTAAGGTTTCATGATTCGATTCCATAACGAATTTAAACGATTCCCTTCTGATTCTTCTTTTCTTGCCTTGTCAAATTCTCCCAACAAGCTATATATATTACTCAATCTAACATGAGGAATAGGATTATAAGGATCAAGTGTAGATGCTTTTCTGTAATAGCTCGCAGCCTTGCCTGGACTTTTGCGTTCTGTAAAAAAAAATTCGCCAAGCTGCAAATATCTCGCGGAATTATAAGAATCAAGCCGCAAGGCATCTTTGTATTCCCGCTCGGCAAGTTTAAGGTAATTAGATTTCGCGGAAACATGATATAAAGTTTGATATAAGCTTCCTAGTTCTGCGCGTACATCTGCGGATAAAGGATTGAACATCTTTGCTCTATCTATTTTTTGTATTGCACTTTTCCAGCTTAAATCTTCCCTGTCTTTTTTACCGGATACCAACAGACGCTCACTA
>JACQXZ010000041.1 GCA_016208465.1 Actinomycetota bacterium | reverse complement strand
TCCAGATGCCTGTTTTTTTTCGAAAACTCAAGATAACCCTTAAGCCCTTTGTCAAATGTTCGTCGTGTTCCTCTTTTTGTATGCATCAATATATTGTCCGCAACTATTAGTCCACGAATATTTAGCAAAGGCAGGCATATTCTTAAATATTCAAGGTATTCTGACTTTGCCGCGTCAATAAATATGAAATCAAATCCCCCCTTGCCCCCCTTTTTTAAAGGGGGAATTGGGGGATTATTTTTATTTAATTCAGGAATTATTTTAAGCGCATTTCCCCAGATTGTATTTACTTTTTTTTGATAACCAGCTTTTTCTATGTTTATTATTGCTTCTTCGATTCTTTTTTTATTTGAATCTATCGCTAAAATTTTTCCATTACCCTTAATAGCTTGCGCCATCCAGAGCGTTGAATATCCTGTTCCGCATCCTATCTCTAAAATATTTTTTGGTTTCATTAATTCAATCAAAAAATATAGCAACTTGCCTACAGGCTCTTCAATTAAAGGCACATTGTCGAGTTCTGCTTGTTCGCGTATTTTTTTTAAGAAAACGGGTTCTTCGACGGAGTAAAAATTGGCTGAACCGAGGAATTTATTCAATGGTATTTCTCCTGACAAAAACCTAATTTTTATTTTTATTTGCTTTTTTCTTAGCTTTTAAGAAATCATCATAGTTGTCTGTAAAGGTATGTGTTCCATCTTCTCCTGTTAAAACATAATAAAGATAGTTAACTTTTGCCGGGTTTAAAGCGGCTTTTATTGAGGCGATTCCGGGATTAGAAATTGGCGTAGGCGGCAAGCCGGGATAAATATATGTGTTATACGGAGAATCTATTTTAAGATCCTCGTAAGACAAATTTTCCTTTCGTTTTGGCAGAACATACTGAACTGTCGCGCAAATTTCAAGAAGCATATTTTTCTTTAAACGATTATATATTACAGCAGAAACTAATTCATGTTCTGATGAAACCTTGGCTTCTTTTTCGATTAAAGAGGCAATAATTATAATGTCGTTTTTAGTTAAACCTTTTGATTCTGCAGATGACCAGTCTAAATTTTTAGTTTCTCCTTCAAATTGCGACAACATTTTGTCAATAAGCTGAGAAGCGCTGGTATTTTCAAAAATTTCGTATGTTTTAGGGAATAAATATCCCTCAAGAGATTGAATTTTTAAATCTTTTAGAAATTTATAACGAGAAGTATGGTTCTTGAATTCTTTTTTTAAAACCTCTTTAAATTCATAAGATTTTATATTTGAGCTTGTTCCTACCCTTTCGGCTATCTGATTAATTGTAAATCCTTCAGGAACAATAATCTTGTAAGTTTTAATTATAGGGCCTTTCTGCAAAATTGCGACAGCTTCATCATAGGGGATTCCTTTATTGAGAATGTAATTGCCAGCTAATATTCTATTTTTATCCTTTAGTTTTAAGATTATTTCAAAAACAAAAGCATTTTTAATAATTTTTTTGGATTCGAGCAAATCACTAATTTCTTTGGTCGATATACCATTTTCTATTTTAATGCTGATTTTGTCTCCTTTGATTTGATCGAAATCAGAAAGCTTAAGATAAGCAAACAAAATAATTGCAAAAAAGATAGCAATTAAACCAAAAAGTAATAAATATTTCTTTTTTATTGCAATGCCTCCCTCTATTAGTTGTAGGCTATAGGTCTCAGGTCGAAGGGCGCGCGGACCTAAGACTCATCTCGCCGAAGACTATTAATATAATCCTGAAGAATAATAACAGCAGATAATTTATCTATTGATTTTTTTCTCTTTCTTCTTGATACATCTGCTGAAATCATTATTTTGGCAGCTTTTACAGTAGTCAGCCTTTCATCCCATGTGTTAATGGGTATTCTCAGGTTTTTCCGAAGATGATTTACAAATGATAGAACCTTTTTAGTTTGATCTCCAATTGATCCATTCAGATTAAGCGGCAGCCCTACTACAATTTCTTTTACGTTATTTTCAGAAACTATATTTTTTATTCTGGTTAAATCTTCGTTTATACTCTTACGTAAAATTGTCTCCAATCCCCGAGATATTGTGGCTGATTCATCCGAGATGGCTAATCCAATGTATTTATCTCCAACATCTAATCCAAGTTTTTTTGACATTTATCCTCGCGATGACGAGAGTGAATTAATGAATTTTTCTGCTTCATCTAATGCTTCTTTTAGTTTTTCAATATTTTTCCCGCCCGCTTGAGCCATATCAGCTCTTCCGCCTCCACCGCCGCCAATCAATGGAGCAATTTTCTTTAAAATATCACCGGCGTGATATCCGTTTTTAGTCAGATTGTCTGTCACCGAAGCTACCAGTATTGCTTTGTCTTTTGTTTTCGCGCCGATAACCAATATGCCATTTTTGATTTTCTCCTTTATTAAGTCAGAAAGCAGTCTCAACATCTCCATATTCTCTGCTTCAACTTGGGATATAATAACATTTATACCATTAATTTCTTTCGCGTTTTTTATCAGTTCAGCGGCTTCGTCTTTTACTGTTTTTAATCTCAACGATTCAAGCTGTTGTTCTTTTTCCTTTAAGTTTTTAAGAAGATTATCAAGTCTATTTAATATATCCTCGGGATTAACTTTAAGCGTTAACGCAATTTTCTTTAATTGGTCTTCTTTTTCAAACATATAGTCAATTGCTTCTTCGCCGGTAAGAGCCTCTATTCTTCGAAGATTTGATCCTACGCTTTCTTCGTTTATTATTTTTACGAACCCAATTTCTCCAGTCGTACTTATATGGGTACCCCCGCAAAGTTCCTTACTGAAATCATCTATTTCTATTACCCGGACAAAATCTCCATATTTTTCTCCAAATAAAGCAATTACACCGCTGTCCCGGGCAAATTCATATGATGTTGTGTAGCATTTTACCAAGTAATTCTCCAGAATTTTTTCATTTGATAATTTTTCTACTTTAGAAATTTCATCAGAAGAAAGTCCCGAAAAATGTGTAAAATCAAAACGCAGACGTTTGTCAGTCACCAGAGAACCCGCCTGTTTAACATGTTCTCCCAACACTTTTCTGAGCGCCCAGTGAAGGATGTGGGTTGCGGTATGATTTTTTGATACAGAGTCGGTTAGATTATTATCTTTAACAATGGTAACAATCTCTGTTTCTATTGAGTCTTTTTCATATCCAACAAATTCGGTTTTACCATATTTCTTTAAGACCGCCGAGTGAAGAGTCGACATATCAGTTTCTAAAGTCACAGTCTGCCCAAAGGTGGATTTTGATTTTTGTTCTTCCATTAAACGTTTAAATTCTTCCTCATCCACTGAGAGATTATTTTCCTGAAGTATTTCCTGTGTTAATTCCAGCGGAAATCCAAATGTATCGTACAGGCGAAAAGCAACACTACCTTCGACTATATTTTTCCCCGCGTTTTTGGCATCCAGAACTACGTCGTTTAACATTGCGATACCCTGTTTAAGGGTAAGAGAAAATTTTTCTTCTTCACTTTCTATGATTTTAATTATAAAATCTTTATGCTCCTCTAATTCCGGGTATACATCTTTCATCAACTCAATAATTTTTAGCCCGATTTTGGAAAGAAAAAGATTTTCAATTCCTAAAAGTCGTCCATGCCTTACCGCTCTTCTAATTAGCCGTCTTAAAATATAGCCTCTTCCTTCGTTTGAAGGAATTACTCCATCGCCGATCAGGAATGTTACCGCGCGTGAATGATCAGCAATAATTTTTATAGAGATATCAGTTTTTTCGCTCTGATTGTATTTAACTCTACTGACTTTGGATATTTCAGTAATTATTGGCTTTATGAGATCTGTTTCAAAATTTGTAGCTGTTTCCTGTTTTATACAGCTTATTCGCTCGAGTCCCATCCCTGTATCAATATTTTTCTGCGGTAAAGGCGTTAATTTTCCTGATTCGTCTCTATCGTATTGCATAAAGACAAGATTCCATACTTCCAGAAAACGATCACAATCGCATCCTACTCTGCAGTCAGGTTTTTTGCATCCTCTGTCTGCTCCAAAGTCGTAAATAATCTCAGAGCAGGGACCACAAGGACCAGTCGGTCCAGCATCCCAAAAATTATCCTTTTCTCCCATTCTTACTATTCTTTCATCGCTTATGCCAACTTCATTTCTCCAGATATCACAAGCTTCATCGTCATCTTTATAAATTGTTATCCATAGGCGTGACGGATCGAGTTTTATCTCAGAGGTAAGAAATTCCCAACCCCAGGAAATCGCTTCCTTTTTATAATAATCACCAAAAGAAAAATTACCCAGCATTTCAAAAAAGGTTAAATGGCGCGCTGTGTGTCCAACATTTTCAATATCTGTAGTGCGAAAGTTTGTTTTTAAAACGCCCCATCTATTAGTGTCGTATAATTTTTGGCTGAATATATAGAAAATAGGTGAAAAGTCATAAAGACACAAGTCACAAGTGAAAGAATTTTAACCTGTGACTTGTGACTTACGACCTGTGACCTATTTTACCCGATTTAGTTAGTTATCTCAATAGGACTCGCGGGTTAGAAAATGATCAATTAAAGCTTTTATCACGGCAACTGTTGGTATAGCTAAGAATAAGCCAAAGAACCCAAAAAGCATCCCGCCAGCCAGTAAGGAGAAAATAAGAAGAATGGGATGAAGTCCAATGTGGTGTTTCATCACAAGCGGATAAATTATAAAGTTAATTATCTGATTGAGCACGAAGAAGATTATCAGCACTTCTATTAAAACAATGGTTGAGGATTTAAAAAGAATTACCACAATGGCAGGAATAGCCGCAAAGATAGGTCCAATGTATGGAATCAGATTTAAGAAGCCAGCCAGCATGCCTATCAGGATTGCAAAATCAACCCCAAGAAGAGTTAAAAAGATACTGCTTAAAACTCCAAAAATTACTGCTATTGTTAGTTGTCCCCTTACAAAACCACCCAAAACAAGATCAACCTTGCGGAGCACGTCAAGAGCTTCATCTCTGTATTTTGGAGATATTAACCCTAAGAAACTATCTTTAATCTCCTGTAAATCTTTAAGCGCGTAAAAAGCAATAATTGGAGCAAGGATAAAATTGAATAGTTTACCAAATAAATCAATTAGAGTTTCGGGAACTTTCGCAAAAGATCTTACCAGCGGATCTTTTATTTTACTCAACGCTTCCGCGATTAACTTATTTGCTTCAGATGGTATTCTGAATTTTTTAAGACGCCATTGATAATCAGAAACTAATTTTTGGCTTACTTTGATATATCTGGGGAATTCTTTTGTTAATTGATTAAACTCATCGATAACTTTTGGAACAATAAATAACATTATTACTATCACAATTAAAATCAGAAGAATATAAGTAAGAAATAAAGCAAAAAGCCTTGATAATCCTCTGTCTTCTATAAAATCAACAAGGGGTCTTAACATATAAACCAAAGCGGCTGCGTAAATAAAAGGAGGCAAAACTGCTCTTAGTCCATAAATAGATAAAAATATACATGAAAACAAGAGCAGAATTCCTAAGGTTGTCCATACCGCAATGCCAAAATTTTTATATTTTTCAATAAAAGGGACGCTCTTTTTTATCTCATTCATTTTAATCACAAGAATAAATTCAACTAAAAGTATTTTTTACCTTTAAATTAACTGATACTTTTAATATATAAAATTAAAAATGAGATTTTTCTCTAAAAATTATCAAGTAGAACTACTTTAGTAAAACTCAAAAGTTAAAGGTAAAAACGCAAAACTACAACGTAAAAGTCAAAACTGATATAACATTTTCAATTATTTGTCATATCGACCGAAGGGAGATATCTTTTCTAATAATGCATATTCATTAAGATTTCTCGCTTTGCTCCGAAATGACAATTTAGTGGTTTCAAGTTTTAACTTTTAAATAGTCCCAGAAAAAAATACTTCTTTAGACCTATAGACATTTTTAAAAATTTATGCAAAAATTTCTACTACCATAGAAAACACCTCGCAAAAATTTAACAACTCAATTTTTTTTATTAACCCGCAAAAACTTTTCACAAGATAAATAAAAACAATTAATTAAAGGAGTAAAAATGAAAATTTATATTAAATTAAATTTTCTATTTTCGTTATTTATTTTAAGTTTATTTTTACTTTTGATTTTCAGTCAACCGGTACAAGCGTCTTTAGAACAACAAACGGTTGGTATATTAAAAGACAATCAATACCCATCTTCTGACCATAATCTAAGATTATGGTCAATAAAAATTATGCTGGAAGAACAAGAGAAATTTCCCGTTTCGGAAGTTACTACTGAAGAAATTCAAAACAGCGCTCCTGTTATATTAAGAAATAAATATCCGCTCATTATAATACCAGATGGCGCAATTGGTTTTACGCCGGACGTGGTTCAAAAGTTGTCTGAATATGTGACCAAATACGCAGGATCGCTATTTATTAATGAACAGGCTGGGTGGGCCAGCCCCAATTCAGGCAATAATTATTTCTGGACAAATCCTCCTGCCTTTCAAAAATTAGCTGGTGTGGATTATTTAAGAACTGATTTGGAAGAAGGAGAAAGTCCTGCTTCCTATTCTTATTATGGTTCCGGAAAGATGTACATCGCAAGCAAAATGCTACCTGTAGTAAACATATTTGACAATATAGATTATGAGTCAAATTCGAAAAATCTTACCTGGCTTAATTATCTTTTTCTAAAAATAAAAGTAATAGATCCTTCAGTGAAAGTTCTGGCGGTCGCAATCGATTCAAACAATCCCAAAAATACAGGAAAACCTGTTCTAACATTGAAAAATTATATGAACGGCGGCAAGGTGCTTTATTCCGCTTATCCATTGGGCTTGCTGAGGCTTGTTGAAAACGATATTCCCCGACGTCTGATGAAAAGTTTTATTCATTATGCCGCTCCACAGATTCCTCAAATAGCTTATACCCAAAGTGGTAAAAGCGGACTTCTTTTTGAGCTTCATGTAGATGACAGAGAAAATGTAAATATCTTAGGTAATTTTCAAAGTATTTTTTTAGAGAGTAAAATCCCTGCTACCTATTTAATTACCGCAGGTCCTGATTTGTATTGGATCGATGATCCTCTTAATCCGGAACATATTGCAGATGGATTGGGTGTAAATGCTCTTTTAAATTCCAGCAAAATACTTGCTATTCCACAAAATGGTCAGAAATACGGAGTTGATCAGGAAGTTGGTTCACACGGAGGATGGGCGCACGAAACATGGAGTCTTAATTTTGATTATTTGACAAACCCTCAAAAAGAATGGCTGCTTAGTGAAAATATTAAAGTTTTAAGACAAATATTAAATCCTGTTTCTGTATCAACCAATGCCGCTCCTTACGGACGAGGAGATTATTTTGTCTGGAGTTTGTATGAGAAATACGGAATAGAGTCAACCTCAGACGCCTATAGTCATCAGGGCACACCTCACTTACCTATCGTTAAGGACCCGACAGATTTATCGTGGAAACTAGCTTCATATTATCAATTTCCTTACACATGGATTTATGAATACGATACCGTGGAGACTATGATAAAAAAAGGAAACTATACGAATGACAAAATAATCAAAGTTTATTCCGAAGCAATTGATGCAATTGTAAGACAGAAAGAAATCAGAATGATATATGGTCATCCAACCGGGCTTTATTCTAACCCGTTGATAATTGAGAGCATTATTTCAAAGTTAGCGTATCTCAAACACGACAAACTTGAAATAAAAACAATGTCAAAATGGACTGACTGGTTAAAAAAACGTTCTCAGATAAGAATTTTGGGAGATTTTGAAAGAGAAACATTAACTTTAAATCTCGAAGTTTTTTATCCTTTGGATATTAAAAACTTCACAATAGCGCTGGGAGATTATCCCCGGATAAACAACGTTCTTGTAAGAAACTTGCCAAAAACCTTCTACCGTTATGATCCTGTGACTAAAAATATTTATTTTAATATTAATAATTAATATTAGACCGTGGGAGATAATTGATGAACTGGACAAAAATAATCCTTAATGCAGCGTTATATTTTTTTATAGGAATAATAGTAATTTATGCAACGAGATACTATTTATTTAGTTTATTCGGACACAGAAAGGCTGAATATAAAGTCAAACCGTTTTCTTTTCCCTTCATTTCTATAGTTGTGCCAGCTCATAATGAAGAAAAAGTAATCGCTAGAACTATTACACGTCTGATAGATTTGGAATATCCGCCTGAAAAAATGGAAATTATAATCATAAATGATTCTTCTGTCGACAACACCGCTCGAATTTTAGATTTCTTTTCAAAAAATGGATTAATAAAGATTTTAGAAAGATGCAGATATAAGAAAAAAGAAAAATTTATGTATGAGCAGAACAATAAAATTCACAAACTTGAGAGAAATATGGATAAATCAATGCAAGGTAAAGCGGCAGCTTTAAATTCAGTTTTGGATTTTGCGGACAAGTCCTCTGAAATAATTGTTCTTTTTGACGGAGATCACTATCCTGAAAATAAAGATATTCTTAGCAAAATAGTTTCCTATATGACAGATGAAAAAGTTTGCATCGTTCAGGCTGATGTAAGAACTATTAATGCTAACACAAACATTATTACAAAATTTGTTTCAGTAGAAAGAGACAGCGCAAATATTGATCAAAATGCCAGATCGTTTTTAGGCGCTATTCCCCAGCATTCAGGAACGGCCGCCGGAATAAGAGTTTCATTTTTAAGAGAAGCAGGGGGATGGGATGAAGATTCATTAACCGATGATACAGATTTGACGTTTGCTGCTGTTTCAAATAACTACAAAATCATCTACGATCCGGATTTAGTTTCATGGGAGGAAGGTGTAGACAATTTAAAGGCATATTGGAAGCAAAGAACAAGGTGGGCACGAGGCCATATGAGGGTATTCTTTAAATATTGGTATAAGGTTTTAACTTCTTCAAATTTGACCTTTAGGGAAAGAATAGATGGATTTTTTCTTCTCGCATATTATTTTATTCCTATAATAATTGGATTAAGCTTTATTCTGATATTAACAAACAAATTTTTTGTTTCTTTTCTGATGCCGACCAAGTGGTCTGCGTTTATTCTTTTTTATACATCTTTTGCGCTTTTTTTTGAGACAATTCAGGGATTAAGATATAGAAAAAGCAATTTCAGACGTTACCTGAATCTTGCGCTAATTCCATTTTTTAGTGTTTTTAATATTTTTATATGTTTTTACGCTTTATCCATGGAAGTATCAGGCAAAGAAAGAAACAAATGGATAAAGACAGAGAGAAGTGGCTTGGTTTCAGAAGCCGAAATAGCAGAATATATTATTTTTAATATGGAAGAAGAAGAAATAGCGCAATCTCTATAGGCTAGTTCCGCTGTTTGTCCAGCTTAAAATTGAAAATGCCGCTACATTGCTATACAGAGCAGAATCACTGGAAGAATCTTTTACGCCGCCATTTTCTTTATCCTGCGCTGTATTAAATAAATAGTTCAAGGCATTTATCTTCTTTTCTTTAAGACTTTTTTCGTTTAGCGCATATAGGGCAGTGGTCAAAGAATACACCCTTCCCTCCTCCTTAACTTCGATTCCTCCATTTTTATTTTGTTTTTTTCTTAACCAGTCTATAGACATTTTAGTATATTTATTATTGCCAAACACCCATGGGGCATACCCTTGAACAAAATATTCATTGAAGCCAGAATCATCCAAGGCCTGATTTTTTTCATCAATACCGACTTTAAAAATCTTTTTATTTTTATCAAAGAATATGCTATTAAAATTTTCTTTTATTGCTTTTGCTTTAGTCAGATATTTTGGATTTCCATAAAGCCTGTATCCTGCCATTAATCCTAAATAACAATCTGCCTGATCGGCTGAATATTTCACTGGCCATAAATACCATCTTCCGTTCCTTTTTTGGTAGGAATTTCTAAAATACCCATCTTTTGCATCATAATTATTTTTTAAAATAAAAATTAATGCCTTT
Organism: Actinomycetota bacterium; assembly: GCA_016208465.1. Taxonomy (GTDB): domain Bacteria; phylum Actinomycetota; class Aquicultoria; order JACQXZ01; family JACQXZ01; genus JACQXZ01. Next base: position 3,928 of record JACQXZ010000041.1, on the reverse strand, counting down.
TCTGAGTTTTTACGCAGGATTACTGCCAAAGTTTTATCTTTGCTCAAATAGGTATACAGATAAAGGTTGTAAACGAAAAGTGAGTTTGTGGAGGCTACTCCTTTTATTGCTTCAATGCTATCTTCCTGATAAACAGAAGGAGTTTCGGATAAATAATTATGATTATAGGCAATATACCAACTGCCATCTTTGTTTTGAACTTTTGCCAGCCATTTAATTCCTTTTTTCAAGGCTGTTAAATATTTTGCATTGTTGGTTTTGTGATAAGCCGCCGCGAGACCAATTAATCCGTATTCCATTGTTGAATCTTCGTTTATATAACCATCCGAACTGTCTTTTATGGCGCCATTTTTATCCTGAAGAGCAACAATAAAATCCGCTGTTTTGATGATAGCTTTCTTAAAAATATTATATTTTTTTGTAGAGATATTGCTGGCAAAAGTATTAGTTAAACTTGTGGAGACGAAAAAATGAATGATGATCAAGATGCAACTGTAAACTTTCATCAAACTATATACTTTGGGGACTCACCTTTTTCTCTTGATTCTGGATGCATTTCGCTTTCAAGCTCTTCTTCTTTTTCACGAGCCGCTTCCTTGCCTTCTTCAATAGCTTCGCTAAATTTTCTTTGCCATTTTTCGACGAAAGATTTAATTTTATCTCTAATATCGGGCGCGAATATGAAAATCAAACCTGCAATTAAACCAATACCGATCACAATGCCTGCTATTATTCTTCTCAAACGTTGAATAATTCTCATTGTTTCCTCCTATATCTGTTGTCTGTAATCTGTTAACTGATTTATCTATCGATTTTTTAATTTCATTAAGCTGTCGAGTGTTTTTTTAATTCCTGTTGAAAAACCAGCTAATTTAATCAAAGGAGAACTTAATGCCTCCTGAGCCACTTTGGTAGTAGTGCTTACTTTTTCTGTTACATCCTGAACGGATTGAACTATAGTATCTACTCTTGCCAGTTCGGAATTTATTTCATCAATAGTAGTTTGCAGTTTATTAAGACTTGGAACAACTTCTTTGTGGGTATCTTTTACAAAATTGTTTACACTGTTTAATAGCCTGACAACCTGAACTAAAACAGCTATTATAAATAAAATCATTAAAACAATTGATCCATTAACTATTGGAATCAAATTCATAGCATCATCTCCTAGCATAGATTTATCACAAATAAAGAATTAACACAATTTGTGTTTTGTACCCTACGAAAAAGTATACAGTAGACAGTATTCAGTAGACGGTTTACAGCTTGTAACCTTTCGCCTTTCTGCTTATTCCTTACGCCTTACACCTTACGTCTCACGCTATTGACTTTAACATAACAAGAAAATAATTTCTATAACCCATTACCTACTATTTATATAAATTTTTAAAATCTGGAAGGAATGAGAGGATTTCTATAGAAAAATCTTTATAAATTCATCAAGGAGGAGTTGTTGATGGAGAAAGAAGCGGCTATAGAAAATGAAATTTGCTCAAAATGTAGAGGGATAATGAAGGAGGCAAGTTTTGAAATACTAAATAGTCTTTCGGTGGATTTTGGACACGACCTCCTTGTCGGTCCCAAAAAAGCATTCTATCTCAATCCGCGAAGACGTTCTTCTCTAAGAGTTATGGTTTGCAAAAAATGCGGATACGTAGAAATCTACGCGGAAAATCCTGAAGGGCTTTAATGGTTTTTTAGATGAGGCGGAACTGGCTTCCAAGGTTTATTTTCAACCTCTTCCATAGCTTTGCTTATTCTTTTTATTACAGATTTATCCTTGGGAGCGGAAGCCAAATATATTGCGGCCTGAGCCAGATTTAATCTTGCTTCCGGCAAACCTACATATTCTAAAGCGTTTGCCGCGGAAACAGCAATTACAAGGGCGTTTGGATCGGAATTTCCAATATCCTCAGAGGCAAAAATTATCATTCTTCTTGCTATAAACTTTGGATCTTCCCCTGCATAAATCATTCTTGCAAGCCAGCGCAGGGCTCCATCTGAATCAGACGCTCTCATGCTTTTAATAAAAGCGGAAATAACATCGTAATGACTCTCTCCTTTTTTGTCATACACAACAGCTTGTTTTTGAATTGATTCTTCAGCTATTTTTAAATCTATTTTCTTATAATTTTTATTATCACGAATAAAAGAAACTGCCAACTCCAAAGCATTTAAGGCATTTCTTGCGTCTCCGTTTGATATTAAAGCAAAGTGTTCTAAGGCATCTTCGTCTATGATTGATTTTTCAGCGTTCAATCCTTTTTCTTTGTCTGTGATAGCATTGATTAAAATCTGCTTGATTTCGTCAATTGAAAGAGATTCAAATCTAAAAAGGCGCAATCTGGAAATTAAAGGTGTATTAATTTCAAAATAAGGATTTTCTGTGGTCGCTCCAATTAAAACCACAATTCCATTTTCTACCGCTGGAAGAAGCAAATCCTGTTGAGCTTTGTTAAAACGATGAATTTCATCAATAAATAAAAGTGTTTTTTTATTTTCTATTGATAATCTTTCTTTTGCTTGGTCTAATGCTTTTCGAACCTCACTCACATTTGATGTCACAGCGCTTAGTTGAATGAAAAACGCTCTAGTAATATTAGCAATTATTTCAGCCAGAGTGGTTTTACCACAGCCCGGTGGTCCCCAAAAAACAGCAGATCTCAATTCATCATTTAATATTAATTTTCTTAGAAGAGTATTTTCACCAATTATCTTGCTCTGGCCAATAAATTCATCCAGCGATGTAGGACGCATCCTTGCCGCAAGCGGAGCTTCTTCTTTTAATTTTTCTTCTAATTTGCTTTCAAATAGGTTCAAAGTGACTGCCTGCTCAATCTTTCCCTGTCAACAGATATTTAACAAAAGGAAAGCTCCCACTTTTGAATGTGAGAGCTTAAGCTCTGCTTTGCCGTGTCTGCTATAATTGAACCCGCTTCTCCAGCAGGTGGGTGTTTTCCTGTTGGTTTCGTGTGTCCCTTTTTCAAGGGCATACATTCCGCTTACAGAGCAAAACTCCCTATGTCTATATGTTGGATCAATTATAAATAAACAAATCACGAACAAAGAAGAGCAGTTTATCTACAATTAAATAATATCACAATCTTAAAATTGAAACAATTATTTAATCTTTTGACACGCTGGAAGCAAAAAAATGAATAACTTAAGGATAAATCTGAATGTTACCGGTAAATAAAGTTCCGTTGGATGTATAAACAAGTATATTAATTGGATCATAAATGATTATTTTAAACTTGTCATTTGTGCCGGGGTTTCCATTGTCATCCACATAAACTATAAATTTATATCCAGCTATTCCACCTATTTTTATATTACCATTAAAAATCGCCTTCTTTTTGTCAAAAGAAACCGTTAGTCTTGTAATCTGATTGCTCCATAGACTGCCTATTGTACGATCTGAATAATAAAAGATTCCAACAGGATATTTGTTGTTAGAGAAAATGTTGAAATTAAAGAAGCTTGCATTGTTATATCCACCCCAGCCGACAATCTTTGATGGAGTTGGTGAAATAGTGTCGGTGGTAGCTAACTTGGTAACAAAAACATCGTCTAAGCCACCATTAAAGGTGACATCAAAAGCTTCAGCAGTTATTGGGAAGTCAGAAGACTGAGTATTACCAACTACATAGGCATTGCCTGAAGTATCGAGGGCAATGTCCCAGCCATAATCACCGCTACTCCCGCTAAGAAATGTCGAATACAAAAGACCAGAACCTTGAGAATTGAGCTTGGTGACAAAGACACCATGACCACTCGTAATATCAAAAGCTACAGCGGTTGTGGGAAAGTCAGAAGACCCAGTATTACCAATTACATAGGCATTGCCTGAAGTATCGAGGGTAATGCCATGGCCATAGTCAAAGTTACTTCCCCCAAGAAGTGTCGAATACAAAAGACCAGAACCTTG
>JACQXZ010000032.1:1102-16539 GCA_016208465.1 Actinomycetota bacterium | reverse complement strand
TGTTCCCCCTTGGCAAGGTGGGAACTTCCCTTGTGTTCCCCCTTGGCAAGGTGGGAACTTCCCTTGTGTTCCCCCTTGGCAAGGTGGGAACTTCCCTTGTGTTCCCCCTTGGTAAGGGGGGAATTCCACCTATCTCCCCCCTTGGTAAGGGGGGAACTGAAGGGGGGTGAATTCTGAGGAAGATAGAGTCTCTTTAAGCTGTTTCCTAAAAAAATAATTATCCCAATCCCATAATCTGTTTCATAAAAAGTGTAGTTCAACGCAAAACACCCCTATGAAAAAATTCATAGACATTTCTGGCGGCTGATTTTGGTAATATTTTCTCAAGCTCATTCAATTCTGCCTGTTTGATTGCCTGAGAGGTCTTGAAATGACTAATCAGCTTTCTCCTGCGCTTCTCTCCTATTCCCGAAATTTCGTCAAAAACTGATTTAACCATTTTTTTTCTTCTCAAATCACGGTGATAATCAATTGCAAAACGATGCGCCTCATCTCTAATTCTTTTTAGAAGATAAAGACCGGCCGAACCTGCTGGAAGAGAAAATGGTTTCGGCTTATCAGGAACATATATCTCCTCTTCTTTCTTTGCAAGAGCAACTACATTAATATCTTTTATTTCCAATTCATCCAAGGAATCCAGAGCCGCTCTTAACTGGGGTTTTCCGCCATCTACAATTATTAAATCAGGATTATCAGCAAATTTTTTGTCCGACAATAAATGACGTTTAAACCGCCTTTTTATTACCTCTTTCATCATCGCAAAATCGTTTTGTTCCTCCACCCATTTAATCTTAAACCTGCGATATTTAGATGTTTTCGGAAGGCCGCCCTCAAAAACAACCATTGATCCAACCGATTCCTTACCCAGAATGGTTGAAATATCAAAACATTCTATTCTATGAGGGAATTTTTTTAAATAAAGGTTCTCTCTTATTTCTTTAAGAGCCTGATTGATATTTCTTGATTCAGTGTCTCTTCTAACTTTATAAAACTCAAATGACTGAAGAGCATTGCTCATTGCAAGATCAAGCAGTTTTTTCTTTTCCCCGCGCTGAGGAACAGTAATTTTAACCTGAAAATCCCCCCTGCCCCCCTTTAACCCCCCTGTGTCCCCCCTTGCTAAGGGGGGAATTGAAGGGGGGTTAAAGGAAGAATCACTCAACCACTTCTCGATTAAATCATGATCTTCTATTTTGTATGGTAAAATTATTTCCTCTGGAGTTGAAGCCGCAGAGATGTAATACTGCTTAATAAAAGAAGAAACAATATCTTCATAATCCCCCCTACCCCCTTTTTCTAAAGGGGGGTAGGGGGGATTTAAGATAAAATCTTAACTGCCAATCAGCTTGCCCTGTCTTACCACAAACAACTTCACAAGAGCCGTAATCTCATCATTCATTATGCCCACAATATCCTGATTTCTGCTTTCCGAAAAAATTACCCTTTGTTTTTCCAGGATTTGATTTGCCGCCATAATCCGATTTCTCAATCTGGCAGCCTTTTCGTATTCAAGATTGTCTGAGGCTTCTTTCATTTGTTTTTTAAGATCATCGACAACCTCGTCTTCTTTGCCTTCCAGAAATAAACAAATTTCATTTATCATCTTCAAATAATCTTCTTTTTCCACTTTCCCAATACAGGGACCCAGGCATCTCTTGATATGATAATTCAAACAGGGTGATCCGTTAGCTCTTCCCGCCTTGGATCCCCTGCAAGTCCTGAAAGGAAACACTTTTCTTAAAACATCAAGGGTTTGTCGGAGAGCTTTTGCGTTGGTGTAAGGTCCGTAATACTTTGTTTCTTTTTTATGAATTTCGCGGGTTACTGCCACTCTTGTGAATTCATCGTTAAGAGCAATCGCAAGATAAGGATAGCTTTTATCATCAATCAGCCTGACATTATAAACAGGCTTATATTTCTTGATTAAATTTGATTCCAGAATAAGGGCTTCTATTTCATTGTCAGTTATGTAAAAATCAAGGTCGGCAATTCTATTAATCATTATCTTTGCCAAGGGCCATCTGTCCTGATTTTTTTGAAAATAAGACCTGACTCTGCTCTTAAGAGATTTTGCTTTCCCTGCGTAGATAATTTGACCTGAAGAATCTTTAAAAACATATACACCTGGCTTACCGGGGAGACTTTTTATTTTTTCTGACAACTTAATCCTAATCACCCTCTAATCACCATCCTTCAAACTTGGACAATCAATTGCTATCGGCTTTAACCGATAACTTAAGGATTCAAGTGAAAAGTCGAAAGTAGTTCGCAGTTGATGGTTTACCTACTGTCTACTGTCTACTGTCTACTGTCTACTGTTTTTCCTATCGCCCATCGCTCAAATATTTCCTTAATTTAAAGGATTTCTGCCATTTAAAACTAATATAATTTATAGTAAATGATAAATAAAGGGGTTGGATTAAATGGAGAAAAAGATTCGTGATATAATGCACCGGGGAATTGTTACCTGTGAAGTTAATACGCCAGCAGAAAAAGCGCTTGAAATGATGGTTGAATATGATGTTCCAGCAATTACTGTAATTGATGAAATGACCGAGGTATGCGGAGTAATCAGTGAAAAGGAAATAATTGAATATTATCCTAACAGGCTAGAAGGAAAAAAAGCGGAAGATATTATGAAGAAGTTTACTCTAGTGGTTCATGGAAACGAACTGGTAGCATATGCTGTGAACGTGATGATCGCAAAAAGAATTGATCATCTTGTAATTGTGCAGGGAGGAAATGCGGGCAATCGTCCGATTGGCGTATTATCAATGCGTAATATTGTAGACGAAATGTACTACAAGTCATAGGCTAGGGGTAAGAGGCGATAGGTAATAGGCTAGAGGTTAGAGGTTATATGCCTTCGACTTTAAGTTTTTATCTTACCCCTCACCAATAGCCCCTTGCCTCTAACCACTTTAATAAATTTGCCCACGTTTTAAACAACAACTTTGCTTAATATCTTTTCTTTACTGCCTGAAATAAATTGATTTAAGCTTATTTTGTCATCAAAGATTTTCACATAAGTATTATATATCTCTGAACTTTTAACCCATGACCCATCGTCAAATACAGTTGAGTTCAAATCTCTATCTTTGATTCTTTTGGCTTTTCTGTGAGGTCTGGGTTCATGAAAATGACCAACTACAATCCTGTCGAATTTTTCGTTTTTAATTGGAACCCATTTTTCTTTTAACGCTTTACCCAGATGTCCATAAATTTCTTTTAAATCGAGATCTATAATTTCTTTGTTTGCCAAAATATCTGTAATAATCTGCGTCATAATATCTTTAGATAAATTCATCTCATTTCTCCAGACAGAGAATGAATCGACTTTAACCTTGACATTTCCAAATATTTTCAAGGGAACTTTTTCGTCTTCTCGATCTGCTATCTGTTGAACCAAAGGAGAACGTAAAAAATTAAAAATGAGTTTTGCGATTGTTGCCGGTTTTTGACTAAAAAATGTTTCATACTCAGTAATTGTTGTTTCGTCCTGCCGGTAAATCCAATCGTAAAATTTATAGACATCCTGACGGGAAAGATTTCGGATAATATCATCCAGTATAGTAAAGGGGAGTTCGGGAAAGTTCTGATTGGAAATAGCATCAAAGGTATACATAAAATCAACAATATCGCCATGAGTTACAAGTACCTTTTTAGTCTTGAAGTTCCTTCGACTTCGCTCAGGACATGCATTAATCAGCAAAGCAGGGTAGACTATCTCGACATCAAAATGTTGAGCTAAAACATCAAAAAGATTTTTTGAATCGGCAATATTCTTAAGACAATAATCATGATTGCCAACCACATAATATATATTCCAGCCGTTTTCTTTCAAGGGCTTCAAATTATTTGTAGTAAATTCAATAGCGCGAAGATACACTTCAAGAGGTTCTGCCCGCCAAAAATCAACAAAATCACCGTTTATTATAAGGTGTGAATCTTCTGACTTAGTTTTTAAAAGTGATTTTAAAAATTGAGAAAAGTCATCTTCATTGGAATTATCAAATCCAAGATGAACATCTGAAACAATTATAGCTTTTCCTTTTTCTGAAAGGCTTATTTCTTTCATTTTCCATCCTATTTACCTGCTTCCCCCTATTATAGTAGGACAGGCGAGACGCCTGTCCTACTGGTAAGTCTACCTAATAATCTTTGAAATGACCATTTCCAATATATCCTCTGCGCCTTTTTCTTTTAATTTGGGAAGCAGAATATTTACATCGCTTTTATTTACTACCGTCGTAACCTCAAGATAATCAGAACCGTAAAGTTTGGAAATAGTTGGATTCTTCATCGCCGGCAAAACATTAATCACGTCTTCAAGCTTGTCTGACGGCACATTCATACTTAACAAAACTCTTCCGCGAGCCTCAATCACACCAAGCAAAAGTGTTCTTATCTCCTCAATTGCTTTTCTTTTTTCAGGGTTCTCCCAAGCCGCTTTATTGGTTATTAATCTGGTGGTTGATTCCAAAATAACACCTATAATTTTTAACCGATTCTTAATTAATGTCTGGCCGGTTTCAGTTAAATCAACCACTACATCCATTAATTCCGGAATTTTAGCCTCACTTGCTCCGTAAGAATAAAATATTTTTACCGGTATCCCAAGAGTCTCAAAATAATCTTTTGTTATATTTGGAAATTCAGTGGTTATTCGGCTGTTGGGTGGAATCTGCTCAGGCTTTTCTATTTCAGATGATTCAGGCACCGCAATAACCAATTTGAGAACGCCTGCTCCCTGTCTTCCATAAGGGATATCGGCGATTTCAACCACATCTGCCCCTGATTCGAGAATACAGTCGCGTCCTGAAAGACCTAAATCAAAATATTCTTCTTCAATATATTTAGGAATTTCCTGAGGACGTAAAATTTTTACTTTTGAAATCCTCGGATCATTAATTTTTGGATTGTATTCCCTTGCTCCTTTCTTAACTTCAAGATCTGCCTGTGAGAACAAAATTAATGTCTGTTCTTCAAGACTTCCCTTAGGTAATGCAATACTTAACATAATTTAAACTCCTTTAAAATATTATATTAGCATATTAAAGTGTTACTATGCTAACTAGTAGAATAGTAACTTTTCTTTATCTCTTTGTCAACCCCCTACCCCCTTTATTAAAGGGGGATCGAGAGAGGTTTTCTTATTCCCCCTCTTTTTTAAAGAGGGGTTCCTCCCTTTTTAAAGGGAGGTCAGGAGGGATTATGGGTTAGGGGAGATTATAAATTCTCATATATCATTTCAATGACTCCATTAATATTACCAAAAACTTCTTTATCGGAAAATCTCAAAACTTTAATTCCCTGTTTTTTTATATAATCATCTCGTATTTTATCTTTTTTGATTCCTTCACCTGTATAATGCTGACCACCATCAATTTCAATAATCAGGTTTGCCTTGGGACAATAAAAATCAACTATATAATTTCCTATAATCCTTTGTCTGTACATCTGAAAACCTTTTAGTTGTTTTCTTCTTAATTTTGACCATAATAGCTTTTCTGCGTCAGTCATATCTGCTCTAAGTCTACGTGAGTATTCTTTCAGTTTGATATTATAAAAAAGCATAGTATTACTCCTTTTTTTAATCCCCCCTACCCCCCTTTATTAAGGGGGGTTCTTATTCCCCTCTTTTTTAAAGAGGAGGGGGCTGTAGAGCTTCTCCTCAACAAAACCTTCTTTAAATACTGTCCTGTATATGAATTTTTATTTTTAATCAAATCTTCCGGAGAACCAACTCCGACTATCTGGCCGCCTTCGTCTCCACCGTCTGGACCAAGGTCTATAATATAGTCAGCCCGTTTAATCACATCCAGATTGTGCTCAATTACTAATATAGTATTCCCTCCTTCGACTAACCGATCAAGCACATCCAAAAGTTTTTCTATATCAGCAAAATGCAAACCTGTTGTTGGTTCGTCCAAAATATAAAAAGTTTTCCCTGTTTCTCTTTTTGAAAGCTCGGCGGAAAGTTTTACCCGCTGGGCTTCTCCTCCTGAAAGAGTTGGCGCTGACTGGCCAAGTTTTATATAACCAAGCCCAACATCATAAAGAGTCTGAAGTTTTCGTTTTATTTTAGGAATATTTTCAAAAAATCTCAATGCTTCTTCAACAGACATATTTAAAATATCCGAAATATTTTTGCCTTTGAAGTTAACTTCAAGTGTTTCACGATTATATCGCTTCCCTTTACAAGTATCACAAATAATATACACATCTGGCAAAAAATGCATCTCTATCTTTATTGTTCCGTCGCCCTGACAAACTTCGCACCTGCCTCCTCTTACATTAAAACTAAACCGCCCCGGAGCATATCCTCTTATCTTTGACTCCTGTGTCTGAGCAAAAAGATTCCTAATATCATCAAAAACTTTGATGTATGTCGCAGGATTAGAGCGCGGTGTTCTGCCGATTGGCGACTGATTAATCTCAATTACCTTATCAATATATTCCAATCCCTCTATTCTTTCATATTTGCCCGGACGTTCTTTTGAACCATACAGTTCTGCTGCCAGCGCTTTCGAAAGAACATCTGTTACTAAGGTGCTTTTACCGGAACCAGAAACACCTGTCACGCAAACAAATAATCCTAAAGGAATCCGAACATTAATATTTTTTAAATTATGTTCACTTACTTTTACAACCTTTAAAAATTTTTCGTTCGGCTTTCTTCTTTTTGCAGGAACTCCAATACTTCTCTTGCCGGAAAGATATTTACCGGTAATCGATTCTTCAGAGGCAAGTATATCTTCAAGGCTTCCTTTGGCAACAATTTTTCCTCCGTGTTCACCCGCGCCGGGACCAATATCAACAATAAAATCTCCATTCAAAATAGTTTCTTCGTCATGCTCCACAACTATAACACTATTTCCTAAATCACAAAGCCTCTTTAACATATCAACCAATTTCCGGTTGTCCTTCTGGTGAAGACCAATGCTTGGTTCATCCAGAATATAAAGAACTCCCACCAATCCTGAACCAATCTGGGTAGCTAATCTTATCCGCTGGGCTTCTCCTCCCGAAAGCGTGCCCGCGGCTCTTGAAAGAGTAAGATAGTCCAGCCCAACATCAACTAAAAATTTCAAACGGGTTTTAAGTTCTTTTATAATCCTTTCGCTAATTAATTTTTCTTTTTGAGTTAATTTAAGATTGCTTAAAAATTCAAATTCTTCTTTTACCGACAACTGGCAAAGCTGATAAATATTTTTCTTTTCAAGGGTTACCGCTAAGACTTCTGGCTTTAATCGAGCGCCCTTGCATTCGGGACAAGGACGAATTTCCATAAGATCCTCATATCTCGCCCTCGCGTAATCAGAATCTGTTTCCCGATAACGCCGGTTAAGCATAGGGATAACGCCTTCGTAAGACGATGTGTATGTTCTTGTTCTGCCTTGAGGATCGGTCACCTTAAAACTAATCACTTTATCTCTGGTTCCATATAACAATAAGTCCTTAATTCCTCTAGACAAATCTTTATAAGGAACACTCAGACTAAAATCATATTTTTTTGAAAGTTCATAAAAATTCTGCCAGAAATAAGTCCCGACACCGCCGCCGGGAAAATTAAAAGCTCCTTCGTTTAAGCTAAGTTCTGAATTAACAACAACCAGATCGGGACTAATCTCTCTCTTGTTTCCTAGTCCGCCGCAAACAGGACAAGCGCCGTAAGGAGAATTAAACGAGAACATTCGGGGCGTTAATTCTTCATAGCTTATTTCACAATCCATACAGGCAAAATGCTCGCTTAAAACAATCTCTTCTCCATTACCAATATCTACAATAACAATACCGTTGCCAAGTTTTAGCGCCGTTTCGACTGAATCTGCCAGCCTTCTCTCTATTCCTTTTTTCATTATCAGTCTGTCAACAACAACCTCAATATTATGAATCACATAACGATCCATTTTTATCTCATCATCAATCTGATAAACTTTTCCGTCGACCCTTACTCTGACATAGCCTTCTTTTTTAATTCCATTAAGAAGCTGTTTGTATTCACCCTTTTTGCCTCTGACAACAGGAGCAAGTATTTGAAATTTCGTTCCTTCAGAAAATTTTAGAATCTGATCAATAATCTGCTGAGGTGTTTGTCTCTCAATTTTCTTGCCGCATTTATAACAATGAGGGATACCTATTCTGGCGTATAAAAGTCTTAAATAATCATAAATTTCAGTTACTGTTCCCACGGTTGAACGAGGATTATGAATAGTGGATTTCTGATCAATTGAGATGGCTGGAGACAAACCTTCAATATAATCAACATCCGGTTTTTCCATCTGTCCTAAAAACTGACGGGCATAAGCAGATAAAGATTCCACATATCTTCTCTGCCCCTCAGCGTAAATGGTGTCAAATGCCAAGGACGACTTGCCCGAACCGCTAATTCCTGTCATTATTACCAGTTTATTGCGTGGAATCTCAAGGTTTATATTTTTAAGATTATGCTCACGCGCGCCTTTTATAATTATATTTTCCATGGATAGACACCTTTTCAATAAATCCTAAGGTCAGAAATTACAAACAACCATTCAGAAATCCAAATGACCAAGCTCAAAGTTCAAATGAAATCCAAAGGTCAAATTACAAAATACACAAGAATTTTTTGACATTTAGATTTTGAACTTTGACATTTATTTGGTATTTGGGCTTTGACATTTGAACTTTACTTTTAAATATTCCTCCAAACCTGCCTTCTTTCATGACTTAGGACATAGGACTTTATCACCTTTCACCCTTCACTTTTCTTATATTTTCCAGTTCTTTTTTAAGATCAGCAATATCATCTCTTAACTTTGCCGCGTATTCAAAATTAAGTTCATCTGCCGCTTTATACATATCTTCTTCAAGGGTCTGAATCAAACGAATCATTTCGTCTTTAGGCATCCCAATTATTTTCTTCTTTAACCTTCGTCTTGTTTCATAAAAACCCGGACTTTCTGCCGCCTGAGCCGCCTGAATTATATCTGTAATTGCTTTTCTGATTGTCTGCGGCTCAATTTTATTCTTTTTATTATACTCAATTTGCAGTTTTCTTCGACGATTTGTTTCATTTATCGCCTGCCGCATTGATTCTGTTACTTTTTCAGCATACATAATCACTTGTCCGCTGACGTTTCTTGCCGCCCGTCCAATTGTCTGGATTAACGAACGTTCTGTCCTTAAAAACCCTTCCTTATCCGCATCAAGAATCGCTACCAAAGAAACTTCCGGTAAGTCCAGACCTTCTCTTAATAAATTAATCCCAACCAATACATCAAAAACACCTAATCTTAAATCCCTTAAGATTTCAATTCTTTCCAAAGTCTTTATATCAGAATGAAGATATCTTGCTTTTATCCCCATTTCGAACAAATAATCAGTCAAATCTTCCGCCATTTTCTTGGTCAAAGTAGTAACTAAAACTCTTTCATCTCTATCAACTCTTTTTTTAATCTCGTCCATCAAATCATCTATCTGACCTTCGACTGGCCGCACAATTACTTCTGGATCAACCAGTCCGGTTGGGCGAATTATCTGCTCAACTATCTGACTGCTGACTTTAAGCTCCCAATCACCCGGAGTGGCGCTGACAAAAACTGCATGAGGAATTCTTTTCTCAAACTCATCAAATTTTAAAGGACGGTTGTCTAAAGCTGAAGGCAGTCTGAAACCATGTTCAATTAAAGTTTCTTTTCTTGACCTGTCTCCGCCATACATTCCATGAACTTGAGGAACTGTCACATGCGATTCATCTATAATAATTAAAAAATCTTCAGGAAAATAGTCGAGCAGTGTATCAGGCGGATCGCCTGCTTTTTTGCCGGTCAGATGACGCGAGTAGTTTTCTATTCCCGGGCAAAAGCCAACTTCCCTCATCAATTCCAAATCATACCTGGTTCTGGTCTTAAGACGATGGGCTTCAGTTATTTTGCCGTAAGACTCAAGCTCTTTTACCCTTAAATCCATTTCTTCTTCAATTGAAACAAGAGCCTGCTCAAATCGATTGTCAGAGACAAGAAAATGAGTGGCGGGATATATTGCAACCTGACTTAAATTATCAATAATCTCTCCGGTTAAAGGATTAACTATTAAAATTTTTTCCACTTCATCCCCAAACATTTCAATCCTCAACGCTTCTTCCCTATATGACGGGAAAACTTCCAGCACATCGCCTCTCACTCTAAATTTTCCCCGAACAAAATTCATATCATTTCTGTCATATTGGATTTCAACCAACTTTTTTAAAATTGCGTCGCGTTCATATTCTTCTCCGACTTTCAAACTAATCATTCTGTTTAGATATTCCTGAGGCGAACCAAGATTATATATACAGGAAACGCTTGCCACTATAATCACATCGCGGCGGGAAAGCAGAGCGCTGGTAGCCGAATGACGCAATTTATCTATTTCTTCGTTAATTGACGCATCTTTTGCGATGTAGGTATCTGTCTGAGGGATATATGCCTCGGGTTGATAATAATCATAATAACTAACAAAATATTCCACTGAATTTTTTGGAAAAAAATATTTGAATTCATTGCAAAGCTGAGCGGCTAATGTTTTGTTGTGAGCAATTACCAATGTTGGTTTTTGAAATTTTTCTATTACCCCTGCCATAGTAAAAGTCTTGCCTGAACCAGTAACCCCCAGCAAAGTCTGATATTTTATTTTTTTGTTTAAACCCTCGGCAAGCTGATTAATTGCTTTAGGCTGATCACCTTGGGGCTGATAATCAGAAACTAATTTGAAGTTTTCCATTTATTTCACCAAAACTTTTGATTCTTTCATGTTTAAGTTAAAACAATCAGAAACTAGAAATGTAAATATTCCCTCTGCTATAAAAATCAAAGATAAAAGATAAAAAATCAAAAGTACATATTAAAAATAAAAAATACTTCCTGCCTTTCAAAACAAACATAGCAGTACAATATTCGCTAATTATATATCGTATAGGCTAAAAGGAGATCTCTTTGTAACTCATTGAAAAGCCTGGATTTCTCGCTCTGCCCAAAATGACAATATATATGTGCGGAACTCATGGTCTTTTGGGTTTATTTTTGAATTTTGAGTTGTCATTTTTATTTTTGAGTTTTTATTTTTAATTTGATTCTAAATCAATCAATTTCTAATTCATCCTTATAAAAACTGCGGTATCTTCTTGCGCTATTTTTAACTCTTTTAACAAACTTTCTGGTTTCAGGAAAAGGAATATCGTCCGTTTCTATTTTAATCTGTTTTCCATCTTTAATAAACCATCCATCGACATATCGATAACCTGCATTGTATGCCGCCAGCGCAGGGATTTCATCCTCTTTGTACTTCTCAAGAAGAAGATGAAAATACCAACTGCCCATTCTTATATTTAATTCAGGATCAAATAAATCATCTTCTTTAAAATCTTTCAAACGCATTTTTGAAGCAATACGTTTTGCAGTATCAGGCATAATCTGCATTAAGCCTAAAGCGCCGGCAGAAGATTTTGCGCGGGGACGAAAACGACTTTCTTCGTAAATTATCGCGGCAAGCAGATAGGGATCTATTTTAAATTCGCGTGATGATTTTACTATATAATCTCTATACTTAAGAGGATAAACTTGTTTTTTTAACCAGAATGAAAATGGCCTATAAAAGAGAACAAATAAGGTTAACGCCGCTAAAATAAATATAATTATTCTTTTAATATATATCTAATCCTTTTATGATACATGATACAAGATTCATGATTCAGGATAAAACCTTTATGGCATACCGCTTAGAGCCATTGTATCATGTATCCTGCATCATGTATCTTGAACTCTTTTTAAAATTACATTATACCAAAAATCTTCTGTTGCTTTTTCTAAATCTTTTAATGTTCCATTATTTTCAATCAGATAATCCGCAAGATTTATTTTTTCTTCATCGCTCAACTGAAAAGCAGATCTTTTTTCAATATCATCTGAATTCATTTTTTGATCTTTCTCAATACGGTTGATTCTAAGTTCTTTTTCTGCTGTCACCGTAACATTTATATCAGTAAAATCCTTAAGTTCTGTTTCAAACAATAAAGCCGCATCAATTACCACATAATCACAAGCGCTGTTTCTCAATTCCTCTATTTTTTCTCTAACTAAACTTATTACTTTTGGATGAATAATACTATTTAACTTATCCAGTTTTTCTTTGTCAGAAAAAACAATTTCTGCCAGTTTTTGATAGTTTACACTATTATCAACTGAAATAATATCTTTGCCAAAATAATTGATTATTTTATCCAATTCATCAGAACCGGGAATCATTATTTCTTTTGCTATTTTATCAACATCAATTACAAAAGCTCCTAATCTCTCCAGAATTTTTGCTGTAGTTGTTTTTCCCGCCCCAATGCTTCCTGTTATACCTATGATTGTCAATTATACCTCTCTTGTTTATCATTTGTACAAATTCAAGTGAAATGCAAAATTTTCTCTATTTTAGAAAAACGGCTATAGGCTAGGGGTAATAGGCGATGGGTTAAAACCAAACCTATAACCCCTTGCCCCTTACCTCTAGCCTGTAATCTTTTCAAACTACCAACGAATTATTACTTGAACAAAAATCATTCACATATTCATATTCTGAAAGGATGTATTCTTTGGTTAGAACTGCCAAGCTTTTATAAAACTCAAACCTTGAATCTTCAGCGGCATAATCGCAAAACTTTGGAGCCCATTTTGCTAAATGACTGCCAAGAAATTCATGTTGATTTAAAAGCCATTTTAGAGCATTTTCTTTATGCTCACTTTCCCATCCTCCTGCTTCCTTTTCAGTTAAAAAGCTCATCAACTCAAGTTCTACTCCAATATGATCAGGAATATCCCTGAATTTATCAACCAGTTTTAATCCATATTCTTCATATTCTTTCAACACCTCAACTGTTGAATCACCCCACATTAAACCGGGCAATTTCGTGTCACCCACAATTTTCTCATCTATATAAACAGATTCATAGGGAGCAATATGAACACCGGGACCAATATAAAGACGTGTATATTCAGCTATTAACTTAAAAAGCAATTCTTCATCACTGCAGGATTCAAAAATATCATCAAAAACCACCCCTAGCTCTCTAAGTGATTCAGCAAGATCTTCTTTTCTCAATTCACTAATTAAATCCGGAGTAGGTTCCTTAATATAAATTAAAGATAAAAACCTCCACACATTTCCTCTCTGTCTTGAAATCTCAGCCATACCCTTGTAATCCAGTTTATCCATTTTTGTTAATCCTTTCCTCCCTGTCGTCATCGCGAGCGTCCCGAGTGAAACGAGGGAACAGCGTGGCGATCTTAAATTTTAAACAAATAAGTCTCCCTTTCCGGTAAAAGAAAGGGAGACTTATCATTTTCACACCGCCATTTTTCAAACCCTCAAAGAAGCGGCGGTGTTTGACCTGCTGTAACAATTAAGTACCTTAATAAAAATCCTCCCACAAGAACCAGAACAGAAACAATAAGAGGAATAAACGTGGTAGTAGCGGCTCCTCCGTCCTGAATTAAGTAAATTCCAAACAATTCAATTACAAGTGGAATTAATAAACCAATAATTATAATTCCAATCCAGAACATAAAACTAAAATCGCCTATTACCAGCGTTCTCATCACATCCCGCGCCCCCACCGAGGCATTTAAAAGAACAACTGCGTTTAATAAAACTAAAATTAATTCCAAGCCGACAAAACCAGCTAAATGCTTGCTAATGCCTGCGATTCCTTCTTTAACTTCCCCGCTCTTTGATAAGAAAGACGCAATTAACAAAACTACTGCCAGTCCGGTGGTAATTGCTGAAACCAGAAAAATAACCGGGGTCAGGGCGCTTTCCCAGAGGTCTCTCGCGCTGGCTGCGCTTAAAAATAATCCATGATAAATAGCAATTATAAACGCGAAGATTGCGCCAATATATCCTAAGGCTTTTCTGGTTGATTCATTGCTGTCCATAATCCACAAAATCGCGTAAAGCAAAGCCACGATTATAAAGATTGTCTGAATCCAGACTCCCCATGAAAGAACCGAGGTAGGATTAAGACGAAAATAGGTAGTATAAAATCGGAATGGCTGATTCAGCTCTGCTAAAAGGGAAATCAATCCACCTATCACAGCAAGTGGCGCAATAATCGCGCCTATTTTTGAGATTGTTTTATATTTATCGCTATGAACAGAAGCGCACACTGCCGCTAAGAAAGCGCCTACACCTACCCCGCCAAGAAATAAATCAATTATAAGAAGAAGCTCCCATGGTTTTTCAAGACCGTTTCCAAGTAAGGGTAAATTCATCTTATTCCACCTCCTTTACAGAGTTGCTAATATAGAACACTGTAGGATAAGTTCCTTTTTCAGGCTTTAATACAGTCACAGGATTAGTCGCAATCAGCTTTGCCACTTCACTATTTGGATCATTCATATCGCCGAAAATTCGCGCCCGGCCAATACAGGTATTAACACAGGATGGAGCAATTCCCGCGTCTACCCGATGAACACAAAATGTACATTTGTCCGCTACCTGCTTTTCCGGGTGAATAAATCTGACTCCGTAAGGACAAGCCGCCATACAATATTTACAGCCAATGCATTTATCATAATCTACCAAAACTATTCCATCATCTCTCTTCCAGGAAGCGCCAGTCGGACAAACCCTTACGCAAGCCGGATGTTTGCAATGATTGCAAAGAACAGGAAGGAAATAAAGCTTTGTATCCGGATATTCGCCCCGCTCATAATATCTTACATGTGTTCTAAAGACTCCAAAAGGAACTTCATTTTCTGACTTACAGGCTACATGACAAGCATGACATCCAATGCATCGGCGTAAATCTAATACCATTGCGTATCGTTTCTCAGCCATTATTCACCACCCCCTGCCTTTCTAACTTTCACAATTGTGTCGCTCCAGGCATGTTCGCCGCCAATTGGATCTGTGTGTTCTTCATCATTAGCAATAATCCAGTTTGGACTCCAAGCCCAAATATCTCTTCCTTTGGGATCTTTGGCTGCTCCCGGTCCCGGCCACTCTTCCTCTGCATACCAGACTTCTTTTTCAGACTGCTCTTCTTTGGTCTCATAATTATATTCTTTGTATTTTCCTTTTGTAGCCAGTCCACCGTAAGCGAAATGACCAAGTGAGTGCTGAACAAAAATTGCTTTAGGATGAATTCCTTCGGTTAATTTAGCTCTGCATTCAAGCCGCTTTACACCAAATTCACTTTCAATCTCAATCTCATCCCCGTCTTCAATGCCAAGATTCTCAGCGGTTTTAGTGTTGATCCAGGCAGGATTATAATGGTTAATTTCCATCAACCAAGCACAATTCGCGGTCCTGGCTTGGGTGTGAACATTTACTGTGCCGGTAAGCAAGTGCAAGTGATCACTGGTCATCGCTTCAAACAAGGGAATTTGCACATAAGTCGGAAGAGCGGAGTGACCAGATTTATGGAACTT
>JACQXZ010000032.1:0-1061 GCA_016208465.1 Actinomycetota bacterium | reverse complement strand
TCTTGCCGTCTTTATCTTTTATCACGCCATCGCCTGCCGGAATCTGAGCGCCTTCAGACTTAAGTTTTGCCAAATCCACCGTTTTCTTAAAGGTGTTAAACTGACGCATTTTCGCGATTTCATCATCAGTTAATTCATCAAAACTTTTATAGGTCGCAGGATCGTATTTTGAACCAATCAAAACTCCATCTTCAACCAGTTTGTCCCACGCGCCAACTCCCCATTTACTTTCAACCAGTCCTTTACAAAAATCTTCCACTGTTTCAAAATCAAAATATTTTTCCATCCCCGGTACTTTTTTGGCAATAGCAAGCATCGTGTCATACATACTTTTAGATTCGTAAAGGGGTTTTATTACTGGTTGATACAGGTGGATAAATGGAATCTGTTCAACCGCGGGCATAGCATTTACATGGAGCCGCTCCAGATAAGAAACATCCGGAATAATCAGGTCAACAACTGAAGCCGCGGTTTCACTCATATAGGGAGTAAAATCAACAATGAATTCTACTTTTTCCTTATCTGAAAGAAATTTTTCCCAAAGGCCAACATCGGGATTAGCAAAAACAGGATTGTATTGATGGAGCATATATAAACCAATTGGATAATCCAGTTCCTCTAAAACATGAGGAAGCAGGTGTTCTGGTTTCCATTTAGTCAGCGGATATTTTTCCACGAATTCTTCTTCAATTGGAAATTTCGCATCCGGCGCTCCAATTTCTTTTAAAACTTCTTCCAGATGGGGCGCGGGATCAACTTTGCCAAAACCGCCATTTTTCATCAAACAAAATCCGCCCGGTTTATCAATATTGCCAACTATAATATTCAACAGAACAACACATCTCGCGTTCTGAGCTCCATTTATATGATTTGAGATTCCATTGTAAGCTCGGGCATAACCGGGCTGATTCTTGGCAAATTCTTTGGCGATTCTTTTAATTGTGTCTGCTGAAATCCCGCTTATTTCTTCTGCCCAGTCCGGAGTAAACGGCTTTAAGTGATCGGCTAATTTGGCTGACGGATAATTAGTCCATTCATCTATAAATTTAGTATCAGCCAAT
>JACQXZ010000031.1 GCA_016208465.1 Actinomycetota bacterium | reverse complement strand
TTTTATTCAGAAAGGCGCTTCAATTTACAAAGACAAGATAGGACAAAAAGTCGCATCTCCGCTGGTGACAGCAATTGACAGCTCGTTAATTGAGAATGGCTGGGGTTCATTCAGGTTTGATGACGAGGGAGTCTGCGCCCAGAAGACGACATTAATTGAAGAGGGGGTTTTAAAGGGTTTTTTGCATAGCAGGCTGACAGCCGCAAAGGCAGGAGTGTTGTCGACAGGAAACGGAAGACGCCAGTCGTATCGCAACCTGCCTATTCCGAGAATGACCAATACTTATATTGCAGAAGGTTCTTCTGAGCTTAGTGAAATGATTGCCTCCGTCAAGAAAGGATTATATGCGAAGACATTAGGGGGAGGACAAGTTGATCCAGCAACAGGAGATTTTGTTTTTGGTGTTTCGGAAGGATACTTAATTGAAGACGGAAAAATCTCAATTCCCGTGAGAGGAGCAACTCTTGTTGGGAACGGTTCTGATATTTTAGAAAAGATTGATATGGTTGGTAAAAAAGTAGAAATAAAGCCCGGAACGTGCGGCAAAGAAGATCAGGAAGCGCCGGTTGGATGCGGACAACCTCAACTTAGAATATCTGAATTGGTTGTTGGCGGAACAGAAGCTTAGACGAGAACATAAAAGATGGAGGCAAGATGAGTGTTTTTGACAAATTAAGCGAGATAACAGCAAAAGGACTAAAAAAAGGCGCAGACGAAGTGGAGGTTTTTTTTCAGAAAAGCAGTGGTTTAAAAATAAAAGCGCATAGAGCAAAGATCGAATCTTTGCTGTTGTCCAACTCCTGTGGTTGCGGGATAAGGGTGTTTAAAGACAAAAGGATGGGATATGCTTTTACCTCTGGAACTGAAAAAGATGATATAGACAAAACATTGATAGCCGCGATAGAAATGTCAGTCCAGACAAAGCCAGATGAAGCAAATGGTTTGCCTGAAAGAAATACCTCCTATGAGCAGCTTGATTTATATAGAGAAGAAATAGAAAACTATCCTTTAGAGAAAAAAATTGATATCACGTTTAGCCTTGAACAAAAAGCCTTAGACGCAGACCCTAGAATAAAAACATCAGAACACGTTTCTTACGGCGAAGCAGTTAAAGAGATTTTTTTGGTTAACTCTAAAGGGTTTTCTGATAAATACAAAAGTTCTGCCTGCGGTCTTTTTTTGTCTGTTATAGCAGAAGACAATAGCGCGCCTCAAACAGGGTACTCTTTTGGGGAGAGTAGGGCGATAAAGGATCTCGATGTTTCAAAAATAAGCGAAGAGGCTGTTTGTAGAGCAACTGCTTTGCTGGGAGCAAAGACTGTTTCTCCTATAAAAGCGCCTGTTGTTTTTGATCCGATAGTTACCGTTCAGATATTGAGCATGCTGGCTTCGTCTGTTTCGGGAGACTCTGTTCAGAAACAAAGATCAATTTTTACAGGAAAACTAAATCAGGATGTTGCTGTTAGTGAATTTAATCTTACTGATGATGGAACGATGAAAGACGGGCTTGCTTCATCTCCTTTTGATGACGAAGGGGTTCCCCGGCGGAGAAATGTAATTATTGAGAAGGGAAAGCTGGTTAAATTTTTACATAATACTTACTCGGCGAGAAAGGATGCATTGGAATCTACGGGAAATGCTTCAAGAGGTTCTTATGGGGACACGCCGGGGGTTGCTCCTACAAATTTTTATCTGGGAGCCGGTGAGTTTTCGAAAGAAGAAATCATATCAAGCGTTGACAACGGATTTTATGTTATGGATCTGCAGGGGATGCATTCGGGGACAAATCCGGTTACTGGCGAAATTTCAGTAGGGGCAAAAGGTTTATGGATAAGAAAAGGAGCGCTTTCGGAGCCTGTTGCTGAAGTTACAATAGCGGGAAATTTAAAAGAGCTGCTTTTTGACATAGAGATGACAGGCAATGATTTGAGGTTTTTTCCTATGGGAGGAAACTATGGCGCTCCTTCGGTCAAAATAAGCAAGATGGTAGTAAGCGGACATTGAGCTTAGAGATAGAGAATTGAGATAGAGGAGGAATGAGGAAATATTGGGTAAAAAAATTGCTGTTCTAATGGGCGGAAAATCTGCCGAAAAAGAAATTTCTTTAATGACAGGCGAACAAATCTTTAATGCTCTTGCAAAAAATGGCCACAATGCTGTAAAAGTTAATCTTGATGAGAATGCATGGGAAAAAATTAAAAAAGAAAATGTAGATTTAGTTTTTATTGCGCTTCATGGCAGATGGGGAGAAGATGGGACCGTTCAAGGGATGCTTGACATAATGGATATACCATATACTGGCTCAGGAATTTTAGCCAGCGCTTTGGGAATGAATAAATTAATTGCTAAAAAATTGTTTAGTTATGAAAATATAAACACACCGTTATTTCTTGCTATATCCAAAAAAGACTATAAGGACGAGAATAAATTGTGTTTGTTTTTTGAAGAGGCAAAAGAAAAATTGGGCTCACCTTTTGTTGTGAAGCCTGTTTCAGAAGGTTCTGCTATTGGAATTAACATTGTAAACAACAAGGGCGAATTCTTGGAAGCCGCAAAAAAGGCATTTGATTTTGATAATCATATTTTGCTTGAGCAGTTCATTAAAGGAAAAGAAGTAACCGTGGGCATTTTGGGCAACGATGACCCAGTTGATTTTCCGGTTCTTGAGATTGTTCCCAAAAAAGATTTTTACGATTATGAAGCCAAGTATTCTCCCGGCGGCAGTGAGCACATAGTCCCAGCGCGTATCTCAGGGAGCCAGCAGGAAAAATGCAGAGACTTTGCTCTTAGGGCGCACAATGCTTTAGGCTGCAGGGTTTTTTCAAGAGTAGATCTGATTGTTTCCGAGGAAGGCGTCTATGTTCTGGAGGTTAACACGATTCCGGGAATGACAGAATTCAGCCTTTATCCCGAAGCGGCAAAAGCTATGGGGATAGAATTTTCTGATTTGATCGAACGCATTATAGAGCTGTCGTTACAGGAGAGAAAGACTGGAACCAAAACACCTAGCCTAAAAAACTAATGCAAATCCTTTGCTTAAAACAAGAACGATTATTCCTGCTACAAGAACTCCTCCCGCAACAGCGAAAACTGATTTTTTCCAGCTTAAATTAAGCAGCCACGCAGCGGCTGATCCTGCGTATGCCCCTGTTCCGGGAAGTGGAATTGCGACAAAGACCAAAAGACCGAGAACCCCGTATTTTTCAACATAGGGTTTTGCTTTTTCTCTTGTTTTTTCCAGTTTTCTTTTAATGAACGATGTTGGTTTTATGTGTTCGTAAACCAGTTCCATTCCGAAATAAACAGGAAAAAAAATCAGCATATTTGAAAAAATAATTAGCGGAACGGCCAAAGCGTCATTATTTTTTATGGCTAAAGGAATAGCTCCTCGCAGTTCTATCCATGGAAGAATTGTAATGATGAAATATTTTAATAAATAAATAGGAATCACGCCTTTCTTCGGCAAATCTTTTCCGTCGGGGGATAAGCCCTGACGCTACTAGTTTTTGTTTTTCGTTCCATTATTTGTTTGTAGCGCCGCCCCTTGTGGGCGGCGACTATAGAAGAATCATTTAATTTGATCTATAAAATCTATCCGTTATTTTTGTGGTCTTTATTATATCAATTGCTATTACAGAAGCAAACGAAGCAGAAAGAACTAAAAGCCAGTCTTTTAGTTGAAGCGTTGATGTATGAAAAATCGGCTGTAGAAAAGAAACACTGGTAATTCCAAGCTGAAGAATTACGGCGCCTCCGATTGCTAAAAAAAGAAATGGGTTAAGAAAAGAATTTTTGCTTAATAAGGTTTTTGATTCTGATCTGAAGCTAAGAGAATGGAACAATTGAGAGAAAACCAGTGTCGCAAAAATAACTGTGCGCGCTTTTTCCAATCCTGCCCCCATTATATTTAATGCGACCACAAAAGAAGAAAGCGAACCGATTGTAAGCAGAAATCCTTGAACGAATAGATCAAGTTGTCTTTTTTTGGTAAGCAAACCTTCTTCCAATTTTCTTGGCGGTCTGTTCATAATTTCAGGATCAGCAGGATCTAGCCCAAGCGCAATGGCAGGAAGACCATCTGTCACAAGGTTTATCCATAAAATTTGAATGGGAAGCAAGGGCAAAGGTAAGCCAATCAACATAGCGATAAACATTGTTAAAACTTCGCTCATATTGCAGGAAAGAAGAAATAATATAAACTTTTTTATATTGTCAAATATTAAACGACCTTCTTTTATTGCGGAAACTATGGTTGCAAAATTATCATCTGCCAGAATCATATCAGAAGCTTCTTTCGCTACGTCTGTGCCGACTTTCCCCATTGCAATTCCCACGTCGGCGTTTTTAATCGCAGGAGCGTCATTTACGCCGTCTCCGGTCATTGCGACAATTTCATTTTTAAGCTTCAGACTTTTAATTATTTTTACCTTATGAGCCGGCGCGACTCGGGCAAAAACACCAATCTGATGAATTTTTTCACTAAGCGCTTCTTCGCTTAGTGGCTCCAGTTCTTCGCCGTCAATGATTTTTTTGTCTTTACCTAGAAGCCCAATCTCATTTCCAATTGCGCGGGCAGTTAGTTTATGGTCGCCGGTTACCATGATAATATTTATATGGGCGTTTTTGCACAATTTTATTGCTTCATAAACTTCAGGTCTGGGCGAGTCTAAAAGGGCGGCCAGTCCAACATAAATAAGTTCATTTTCGCATGTGTCTTCATTTATCTGGGCAGGAATAGAATCGAGTTTTTTATACGCAAAAGCAATTGTCCTATAAGCATCTTCCGCGATTTCATTGTTTAAGCTAAGAATTTCTTTAATTTGTTCCTTGGAGATTTTTATTATTGAATTATTCGCAAGGACAGACGAACAACGGTTTAAAATCTGCTCAGGGGCGCCTTTTACGAAAACAAAGATTTCTCCATTGTTTTTATTGACAACAGACATCATTTTACGATGTGAATCAAAAGGAACTTCTCCCACCCGGGGGTAGTTTTTTTCAAGGTTTGCTCTTGGGAAACCAAAAGATTCAGAGAATGAAAAAAGAGCGGTTTCTGTTGGATCGCCAATCAACTGGTTGTTTACATCTTTGCGAACATCATTGCATAAAGCAGAAATCTTTAATAACAGATGAAAACTTTCTGATTTTTCGATTTCTTGTGTTTTTTCAATTTCAAAAAGCTGGTTATTGACATGAATTAACTCGACCGCCATTTTGTTTTGTGTTAACGTCCCTGTTTTGTCGGTGCAAATAGTAGTAGTTGAGCCGAGAGTTTCTACGGCATGGAGCTTTCTTAAGATAGCATTTTTGTCTGCCATTCTTTGTACGCCAATGGCAAAAGACGCTGTTACAATCGCTGGCAGTCCTTCTGGTATAGCGGCTACCGCCAAGCTGACGCTAGCCAGAAACATTTGGGCGGCAGAATATCCCCGGAGCACCCCTGAAATAAAAACGATTACACAAACAGCCAGACAGATAAAAGCAATTTTCTTTCCAACCTTTTTGAGCTCTATTTGAAGAGGAGTTTTCTTTTCAGGCGCAGACTGCATCATTTCTGCGATTTTTCCCATTTCGGTTTGCTGACCAGTCGACGCCACAATGGCTTTTCCTCTGCCACGAACAACGGTTGTTCCCATAAATATCATATTTTTAATGTCACCCAAGGGAATAATTTCGGCTGGAATTGCTGTTGTTTTTTTGTTTACCGGCTCTGATTCTCCCGTGAGAGAAGATTCGTCTACTGAAAAATTTATTGATTCAACAAGCCGCGCATCAGATGGTACGCGGTTGCCTGCCTCTAAAACAACCAGGTCGCCCGGAACAAGCTGTGACGATTTTATTTCTTCTTCCGATCCCGAACGAATTACTTTTGCGGTAGGGGAAGAAAGTTCCTTTAAGGCGCTGATTGCTTTTTCTGCCTTGAATTCCTGAACAAATCCTATAATGGCGTTTATAATTAAAATTGTAAGTATAACCAAAGCGTCCAGTAATTCTTTTAAGAGAAACCCTGAGATAAAAGCAGCCGCAGCAAGAACCCAGACGATAAAGTCTTCAAATTGGGAAAGAAATATTTTAAAAGGAGTTTTTGCTTCTTTTTCCGAAAGAATATTTAGTCCAAATATTTCTTGTTTTTCTTTTATCTTTTCGCGGGTTAACCCTGTCTCTATATTTGTTTCAAGCTGTTTTATGGTTTCAGATACACTTTTTGTATGCCATAAAATGGTGTTATTCAAGAGAGGACTCCCTTTAAAGTTTATTGGCTTTTTCATTGTTTAAATTGAACAATCGAGTTTTAGAAATCAAAAATCAAAAATCAAAAATCAAAAATACATATTAAAATGTAAAATTAATCTTTGCCTTTCAAAGTAAATATGCGAAAGACTGATGAATAGCTATCTTTTTCTTAAAAGACCCCCTTGCTCTTTGGTTTATTTTTGAATTTTGATTTGTCAATTTGATTTTTGACTTTTTATTTTTGATTTTAAACTTATTTGGTGTTTATCCTTTTGACTTTCCTGTTATTGTAAATTCAATCTGCCAATCACCAATTATACTTTTAAGGACTTTTTGAAACAATAGCAATTATGATTTAATAAGGCAGTGAAATCTAATGTAATATCTGGATTGAAGCAGGAAATGGTTAACAGGAGGAGAATTAATAAATATATAGGTTAATAAATTGAAAAAATTTTGTCTATTGATATAATTGACGATGGGATGTAAATCCGATCGTCGTCGTGGGACGAAGGATCTCCGCGAATGACCTTGGGGAGTTTCTAGTTAGAAATGGTTGGAAGGGAGGATGGTGCAGGAAATTAAGTTCTTAAGAAATTGACAGTTGGTTAACTTGAAAAATATAAAGGAGGTATTTGATGGGAGAGAAAATAACATTAAGTATTATTAAAGCAGATGTTGGCGGATGGGTTGGTCATTCCAGTGTCCACCCGGATTTATTAAGCAAAACTGAAGAATGTCTGGAAAACGCAAAAAATCAGGGACTAATTATCGACTACCACCGCGGCAAGGTGGGTGATGATATTGCTTTGATTATGACGCATAGGCATGGTCCTGATAATGAAAACATTCATAAATTCGCATGGGAAACTTTTGAGGCGGCAACTGAAGTTGCAAAATCATTAGGGCAGTATGGCGCGGGACAAGATTTACTGTCAGATGCTTTTTCGGGGAACTTAAGAGGTATGGGTCCTGGTTACGCCGAGATTGAATTTGAGGAAAGAACCAGCGAGCCGGTTATAGTTTTTCTGGCAGACAAGACAGAGCCGGGCGCATGGAATATGCCTCTTTATAAAATCTTTGCAGATCCGTTTAACACGATTGGTTTAATTATTGATCCAAAAATGCATCAGGGATTTAATTTTGAGGTAGACGATTTGATTGAACATAAAAAGGTTGTCTTTTCTTGTCCGGAAGAACTTTACAATTTGTTAATTTTTATTGGAGCGCCCGGAAGATTTGTTGTTAAAAGTGTTTTCAGAAAAGACACAGGAGAGGTAGCAGCAGCGACTTCTACTCAAAGATTGTTTTTTATGGCAGGCAGATATGTTGGCAAGGATGATCCAGTAATGGTTGTTCGCTGCCAGAGTGGTTTGCCGGCTGTTGGAGAAGCGCTTGAACCGTTTGCCTTCCCACATCTTGTTGCAGGATGGATGAGAGGCTCCCACCACGGCCCATTAATGCCCGTTAGCTGGTGTGATGATACTCCTACAAGATTTGATGGCCCTCCCCGGGTAGTGGCATTAGGTTTTCAGTTAAAAGACGGGAACCTGGGCACGCCTCGGGATATGTTTGCAGATAAGAGCTATGACAAGGCGCGGGAAATTGCTTTGAATGCGGCTGATTATTTGAGAAGGCACGGTCCATTTGAACCTCATCGTCTTCCGTTGGAAGAAATGGAATATACTACTATGCCAGAAGTTATGGAAAAATTAAAGGACAGATTTATTAAATCTGGTTGACTAGAGCGAGAGGGAGTTGCTAAAGTAAAAGAGGAAGTGACTACTTCTCACACAAAAGGATGATCTTGTGATTACAATGTGCTCGCCTTTTTAAGGGTGAGCACATTTTTGCTCAACACCTTAAATTCAATTGTGTAATTTTTGGCAGAATATATAAGATGGGTCACAAAGTCACAAGGACACAGGTCACAAGTGAAGAAGTTTTTAACTTGTGACCTGTGACTTGCAACTTGTGACTTTCGGTCCCGACTTGTTCGGATTGGGTTTAGATTGAAATTAGTTGATTGTATTAGCACGAAGGTGATTGATGCAATCCTGAAAGGGTGATTTGCAGCTTAAATCCTTGGCTTAAAAATAATGAATCATGAGACACGTTCAACTATTAGAACAATTTTTATCATTGGGCTCTTGTTTATCATCGTAGCAATATTTTTTAAATATATTGTGAGCCGGGATATTTCTCCCTCAATAAACAAATCAGTCTTTCTGTTTTTGGGAAGCATAACCTTTTTGTTTGCCGTTGTTGCTTCTTTTGTAAGTTATTTTGAATATCATGGCCTTGGTTCCCAAGAAGGAATAATCAGGCGGGGATCTAAAGAAAAACGTGCTATTTCACTAACATTTGATGATGGTCCAAACCCGAATTTTACTCCAAAAATTCTTGATGTTTTAAAGGAGAAGAATGTCAAAGGATCATTTTTTGTTACCGGCGCTCATGTTCATAAATATCCAGACATTGCAAGAAGAATCGTGAGCGAAGGACATGATATAGGCAATCACACTTACAGTCATCGCGAAATAGCGCCATCCACAAGAAAAGCAATTCTTTGGCAGTTGAAGAGAGCAGATAATATAATTCACTCAGCTACAGGAGTTAGGACAAGGCTATTCAGGCCTCCGCGGGGAATATATAGTAATGCATCGAGAAAGCTTTTGGTGAGCGAAGGTTATCAGATTGTTTTGTGGACGATTAGTTCAATAGACTGGCGGGGAATAAACGCAAAAGTAATGGCAAAAAGAGTTCTTAAGTATGCAAGAAATGGAGGAATTGTTCTTTTCCACGACAGCGGAGCGTTAATCAGAAAAGAAGGAGCTAGTCGCGAAAACACTGTTGAGGCGCTGTCTTTAATAATAGATGGTTTGAAAGAAAGAGGCTTTGATATTGTGCCTGTCTCAGAGTTTTTGTTAAACGGGAAAGAGAAGGAAGCAGAAAGATGAGCGGATTAGTGCCATCGCTTGAGGTAATTTTTTCAGCGGCTCTTAGGATTTTAATCATATCGTTGGTAACCGTGTTTGTTTATCGGTCTGTCTCTCTCTTTTTGTTGAAGCTGGTGCGTCTTAAAACGAAGAACAATAAGGACGAATCTGCTTCGAGGCTTGCTGTTTCAAGAAAAAGAACCTACACGCTCAATTCTCTTCTTCAAAATTTATTAAAATATTTTTTATTTTTTGTGGCGGGCAGTCTTATTTTAGATGCCCTTGGAGTGAATCTCTTGCCTTTTATTGCAGGAGCTGGCATAGTAGGGGTAGCATTGGGTTTTGGCGCACAGAGTTTTGTAAAAGATGTTTTGGCTGGTTTTTCTATGATTTTTGAAGACCAGTATGTTGTTGGGGATTTTGTTGTTTTGATTTGCCCGCCATCTGAAATTAGCGGTGTTGTCGAAGAAATAGGTTTAAGGATTACAAAAATTCGTAGTTTTGATGGAAGCTTATTTTATGTTCAAAATGGTACGATTGCCAGTGTTAAAAGGTTTGTTGGCGGACAGATTGCTTTTAACATAGATATTTTTTTGCCGTCGTGGATTGACGAGGTGTCTGTGCAAAGAATTATTATTGACGCTGGAAACGAAATAATTAAAGAACAACCTTTTTTCTTTGGACCGCCTAAGCTTCAGGAGTTTTTGTCGTTAAGCAATTCGAATATTGCCAGAATCAGGATTACGGCTGTTCCTTCAGAAGAATGGGCGATTGAAGATATTGCAAAAAGTCGGCTTATCAATGCGTTAAAGGATAAATTGCAAATACCGCACAAAATCGATTCATTATGTTATAAAATAAATGACGACCTGCTGATTAAATACAAAACCTCATCTTTGTTATAAAGCCAAGGCTTCTACGATTTCTGCCCAACCTAATCCCATCTCGTTTTCTGTTACAAAAATGTTTTCAGAATTAAGAATGTTTTCGCTAAGATGAGTATTTTTGGTTAAGCCATTTTTAAGCAGAAAGAAAACACCTGCTTCTTCGGCAAATTTGAAATCCGCGACAGCGTCACCAATTGCAATAGTAGAGCCTTGGGGGATGTTTCGTATTTCCCTGTCTTTTTTTATTCCCGACT
Source organism: Actinomycetota bacterium (assembly GCA_016208465.1). Classification (GTDB taxonomy): domain Bacteria; phylum Actinomycetota; class Aquicultoria; order JACQXZ01; family JACQXZ01; genus JACQXZ01. Next base: position 47,594 of record JACQXZ010000031.1, on the reverse strand, counting down.
CTTTACTGATTCCACCGGGAACCAGATGGTAAGCGGGCATTTTTGGCACATCTATTGTATTGCTTTTTCTGTATATTGCGCCATTATCTATTAGCACGAGGTTTTTAAATCCATTTTGCCTTAATACATTGTTGGCTTCATCAGTATCAATAAATCCTCTAAAAAGAGGGGTGCATTCTCTTTCTTTTGACCAAGGGTTGTGATCCTCTATTTTTCCCGCAAATGTTTTGAATAGCAAATCTATTGCGCCGGATTTTTTGATGGTTTCATAAACCGTCTCTTCTGTTTGTTCAAATGTGCCGAGATTTTTAATGATTTTTTCTCCCTGATTGTAAACGAGTAAAGTTCCCATCTCGGCGATATAGTTTTTTAATCCTAACAATCTTGCGTTTTCTCTTAACTGAGTGGCATTTCGGCCTGATATCATAACAACGTCAATGTCTTTTTTAAGAGCCTCAACTAAAACGGCCGCAGGCTTTAAGGTATAATTTTTGGCTGAATCTAAGAAAAAACAGCCCTCTGGGCCTAGAAGAGTTCCGTCTACGTCTGTGTAAATGACCTTAATTTCTTTAACCAGATTTTTTATTTTTTTAAGATTTGTTTTTAAGCTTTTGTTTTTTAAAACCTGTTCCATTATTTTCTCCTAAATGTTTGTTGTCAGATTTTACAGGGCAAGGATTTTGATTAATTAACGTCGTATGTTTATTTGAACCTTTTGCTATGCTAATTTTATGCGTATAATCTGTAAATGTCGAGAAAATTGTGAGGAACCTATGTCGGAGTTTAGAAAAGATTTGCTGAATCAGAAATGGACAATTGTTGCTTCTGGCAGAAAAACAAGGCCGTCTGATTTTAAAGGCGAAGACGAGTCTAGAAAAATCTGTTCTTTTTGCGAGGGAAATGAAAAGTTAACTCCTCCTGAAACTTTTGCTTTTCGTGATGCTACGACAGGACCCGATGTCCCCGGTTGGCAGGTTCGGGTTGTTCCGAATAAATATCCTGCATTGGATCCTAGCGAAATACTTCTTCAGTCAAAAGTTGATTTTTATGAAGTGATGAGTGGATTTGGGGCGCACGAGGTTATTATTGAAGGACCTAATCATGATATAAGCTTATCAAATATAAGCATAGATCAATTAGAAAAAATCTTAAAAACGTACATTTTGCGCTATCAGCACTGGAGCGGTAATCCTCATTTAAAATATATTTTAATAATTAAAAATCAGGGCTGTTTTGCCGGCGCCTCTTTGGAGCATTCTCATTCGCAGCTTTTTGCTACTCCGTTAATTCCCGCTAAGGTTTTGGAGGAACTTGCTTTTTCGGAAGAGTATTACAAAAAATACAAAAGTTGTTTGTATTGCGATGTTATCGAGAGGGAAAAAAGCGAACAGGTAAGAGTTGTGCTTGAAAATGAGTGTTTTATTGCTTTTTGTCCTTACGCTTCAAGGTTCCCCTTTGAAATTTATTTGCTTCCCAAAAGACATCTTTCTCTTTTTGAGGATATTTCAAAAAGGGAAGAGAGTCAGCTTGCTTTAATTATGAAAGAATTGTTTACGAGATTAAATTATGCTCTGGATAACCCGCCTTACAATTATTTTATCCATGTTTCGCCTGCAAATACAACACCCCCTTTTTATCACTGGCATATTGAGATAATTCCCCGTCTTTCTTCGACAATGGGCGGATTTGAATGGGGAACAGGTATTTTTATAAATTCTGTTAAACCAGAAGACGCGGCTTGTGTTTTAAGGGATGTCAAGCTGGATCAGTAAAGGAGGCGCCGGTTGCACGATACTGTTTTAGGAATCATAGCTTTGGTTTTTGCGGCGCTTCTCTTTATTAATAAGAAGAGATATGCGGGGCTCGGATTTCTTGTTATTGCTTTGGTCTTAGGTTTTTCTTTTTTTATTTACATTAAAACTTTGCCGGTTGATGCTATCGGAGTTATTCTAACGCTATTTTTTGCTTTTGGCTGCTTTATGGTTTTTTATGAACTCAGAAAGGATTCAGGTGAAAATAATTGATGCTTTTGATTTTGTAGAAGCTCAGGCTTTATGGGATGATCCTGACCTTATTGAGATTTCAGTAAAAGTCAGTGACGAGTCAAGATTTTTGGTAATCGGAAAAATTCTAGGAAAACATTGGTCAGGAATTATTACATATCGGACCGAAAATGTAAGGATTATTTCAGTACGAAGGTCCAGAAAAGAGGAGGTTGACATATATGAAAGCTCGTGAGTTTGAAAAAAAATTTAACGAAGGTAAAGAAGACATTACCAAATACCTTGATGTATCCAAAGCAAGGAGGCCTGAACAAGAACAGAAAAGAGTAAACGTAGATTTCCCTCTATGGATGATTCACTTATTAGATAAAGAAGCAAGACGTTTGGGTGTGCCTCGGCAATCCATTATTAAAGTCTGGGTGGCAGAGCGTCTCGAAAAGGCGTCTTGAACCAGAATGTTGCTCTAAAATTCGCATTGTAATTTTGGTGCCCCCGGCAGGAATCGAACCTGCGCACGAGGTTTAGGAAACCTCTGCTCTTCTCCCCTGAGCTACGGAGGCAATTATTTATTCAACGCAAGACCGACTAGTTTTTCAACTAAATCAGGAAAATCCATCCCAGCTTCTTTTGCTGCCATTGGCAAAAGACTTGTATCTGTCATTCCGGGAATTGTGTTTATTTCTAAAACATAAATCTGTTCATCTTTAACTATCATATCTACTCTGCAGGCGCCCCTGCAGTCAAAAAGATTATAGACTTTAAAAGCGATTTCATTTGCTTTTTTGGTTGATTCATCTGATATTCTCGCCGGAACAAAATATTCTGTCAATCCTTTTGTATACATTGATTCAAAATCAAAAAACTCTTTTTGAGGGACAATTTCAACCAGTGGCAGTATTTCTGTTTCTTTGTTTCCAATTATGCTGGCAGTTATTTCGGTTCCATTAATATATTCTTCAAGAATCACTGTGTCGTCATAACTTAAAGCGCCAATCAAGGCGCTCGTTAGGTCTTCTTTTTTATTAACGAATTTTATTCCAAGAGCAGATCCTTGACCGGAAGGTTTTACAACAATTGGAAATCCAATTTTGCCTATGACATTATCTAGGGCGGCAGAAGCGCCCATCTCTTTAAATGCGCCTGTGGAAAGAGCGTAGAATTTAGGTGTAGGTATATTTTCTTTGACAAAAAACTCTTTGCTCAACTCTTTATTCATCCCCAGAATGCTCGAAAGAACAGAAGATCCCGTGTAAGGCATCTCTAAGATTTCAAGCAATTCCTGAACCGTGCCATCTTCACCATACTTACCATGCAATGTCAGAAACGCCAAGTCGAACCTTTCCTCTTTTAAGGTTTTAACAAGATTTTCATCGACGTCGATAGAGGCAACCCTGTAACCTTTTTCTTTTAGCGCGCCGGCGACACGATGACCGCTTTTAAGAGAGATGTCTCTTTCCAAGGAATGACCACCCATTAATACCGCTATTCTTTCTTTCATTTTTTACCTCCACCAAAAATTGAATAAGTTTTATATTTTAACCTAATCCGAACAAGTCGGGACTGAAAGTCACAAGTTGCAAGTCACAGGTCGCAAGTTAAAAATTTCTTCACTTGTGACTTGTGTCCTTGTGACTTTGTGACCCATCCTATATGTTTAGCGTTCATCTTTGAATTTTGATTTGTCATTTTAACATTTGATTTTTTATTTTTGATTTTAAAACTTATCTGATGCTTGGAATTTGATATTTAGTTTTAATCTATCACCTATAGCCTCTTATCCCTAGCCCATCTAGTGGTTATATTTATATATTAAACGACTTATATAATCCAATTTGTTTTTTAACTACTTTAGAAAGACGCTTTATGCCTTCATAAATTTTGTCTTCCTCTGGATATGAAAAATTTAAGCGCATACAATTAGTTCCCTTTCCATCAGCAAAAAAAGCTCTGCCGGGCACATAAGCGATTTTTTCTTCACGGACTGCTTCTGCGAGCATTTGGGTAGTGTTTATATAATCAGGCAGTTCCACCCAAAGGAAAAGTCCGCCTTCCGGAATAGTCCATTTTGTTCCTTCAGGAAAAAATTCCTCTAAGGCTCTTAGCATAACATCTCTTCTTTTTCTGTAACACTCAATTAAATCTTCAAGATGGTTTTTCCATGAATCATCTTCAAAAAATTTCTCAACTACCCGCTGGGTAAACGAACTGGTGCAGAGATCAGCCGCTTGTTTTGCAAAAATTAATTTTTCATGAACGGAAGGAGGAGCAATTGCCCAGCCCAAGCGCAATCCCGGAGAAAATATTTTTGAAAATGTGCCCAGATAAATAACCGAGTCATCAAAGGATCGAATAGGAGGAATGGCTTTGCCTTCAAATCTTAGCTGGCTATAAGGGTTATCCTCAATGATTATCGTTTCGTACTCTTTTGCCAAAAGACTTATTTTTTTTCTTTTTTCTTCAGACATTGTGATGCCTGCGGGATTATGGAAAGTAGGAACCAAATAAATAAACTTAGGAAGCTTGCTTTGCTTTTTTAATTCACTAAGCCGATGAGATAGTTCGTCTATCCTGATCCCATCTTCCTCAAGAGGAATTGAAATAAAATTTGTCTGATAACTGGCAAAGGCATTTAAAGCGCCGACATAGCTTGGCGCTTCAACGACAATTGGGTCACCGGGATCGATAAATATTTTCCCGAGCATATCAAGCGCCTGCTGACTGCCGGATGTGACAAGAATGTTTTCCGAGTCAGCCTTTACACCTTCCTCTTTTACAATTTTTTGAATCTGTTTTCTTAATCCTTCGTGTCCTTCTGAAGGGCCGTATTGAAGCGCCATGGTAACGTTAATAAATTTTTGCATTGGAAAATTTTTTGTAGAAGGAAGTCCGCCGGCAAACGAGATGATGTCAGGACGCGTGCCTACGCTTAGAAGGTCGCGAACCTCAGAAGATTTCAGAGAAGAAGTTCTTGTTGCGTATAAGTGTGTCCAATCATCGAATTTAAAACGAGAAACCATTTTTGTTTTCACCTTGTCTTAGTAAAAGAGGGAAGTTTTGTTCATCAGAGCAATCAAGGTTTGAAGGTCTAACCAAGAAAATATTTTTAATTGCTTTTTTTTATATAAAATTAAAGCTATAATAAGACAGAGCAAATAGAAAGTCAAACCACATTAAGGTAAGTCACAAAGTCACAAGGACACAAGTCACAAGTGAAGAAATTTTTAACCTGCAATTGTGACTTTCAGTTCCGACGTTTCGGGGAGAAAGATTGGCTTATGGCGCGTCGAATTGTTCCAATGACAATGGGCAACTTAAAAGACATTCCACAGAAGTGCTCTGGTTGTCTTTATTGGGAATCTGGTGAAAAGGCGAAAATGGGAGCTGGCGGAAAAAGACAGGCGATTCTCAAAGAGGAATGGTTTAGCACGACATTGATGGAATGGGGAACCTGCGGCAGGATTTTTTATCAGGACAATGAAGTTCTTGCTTATACCCAGTATGCTCCACCGCTATATTTTCCTCAAATAAAGTTTTATTCTATTGGCAAACCAAGCGACGACGCAGTATTTTTGTCTTGTCTTTACGTCGTTCCCAGTGTGCGCGGAAGAGGTTTGGGAAAAATTCTTCTTCAGTCAATAGAGCACGATTTATACAAAAGAAATTATCGGGCGCTGGAAACATATGCCGGCCGGAACAACAAAGAAAATCCTTCGGGAACAGTTGATTTTTATTTAAGAAATGGTTTTCGTATACTAAGAAGCAATTCTACTCATTCACTCGTAAGGCTTGATTTTAAATCGGTTGTCCGACAGGTTAATTTTCAATCGGTTTTGGAAAATTTAAAAATTCCAGTTCAGGCGCCAGTTCCATTATAGTTATGAGTCGGTTTCTTTCTGGAAGTTTTCCTGAAGTTTTTCGAGTTCGCGGTTGAATTGGTCTAAATTTTCAAAATGGCGGTAAACAGAAGCAAAACGCACATAAGCGACCTTATCAATATCTTTTAGTCTTTTAAGAGCCATCTCTCCTATTTTTTTAGAAGGGACTTCATATTTGAATTGATTTCTTAATTCGTTTTCTATGTCCGCAACAAGGCTTTTTAATTTTTCAATAGAAATATTTCTTTTTTCACATGCCCTCATAAGCCCGTTTAACAGCTTGGAAGGATTAAAAATTTCTCGTTCGCCATTCTTTTTTATAACGACCAGTGAAATTTCTTCTATTCGTTCATAAGTAGTAAATCTTTGGCCGCAGATCAGACACTCTCTTCTTCGTCTCGTTGCGTCATTTGATTCCGATGAACGGGAATCTACGACTTTTGTGTCTGGATTTTGGCAAAAAGGACACTTCATAACGACCTCTGCTTGTAAAATGTTATTTTTTAAAAGATGATAACATTTTACAATATATATAAAATAGTCTCTATGTTCAAGGGTTAAATGACGGCAAAGGAAGCGCATGCCTTAGTCTCTTAGTTGTCAAATTCTTGTTTTTTGGCAGAACATATAGGATGGGTCACAAAGTCACAAGGACACAAGTCACAAGTGAAGAAATTTTTAACTTGTGACTTGCAACTTGTGACTTTCGGTCCCGACTTGTTCGGATCAGGGTTTTTTCAACGGTCCCTTGAGGGTTGTTCTTCAGTTTCAACAGGAGATAAATTGTGGTAAAAAGATTTTTAAGTGCAGAAAAATATTATTTGTTTATCTTGATTTTTCAAATAGTTATGATGGTATTTTTTTATCGTCATTATCCATATAATCAAATTTTGGTTAACAACAAGGAGGTTTTTATTCCAAATGGCATTACGATAAAAAACTTGGCAGAACAGATAAATTTCAATTTGTCCAGAGGGGATCTTTTGGATACAGAAGGTAATCTGGTTAAAAAAAGAAGAGGGTTTGCTCCTAAAATAATTGTTAATGGAGAGCCCGCTTCATTTAAAAGTAAAGTTTATCTTGGCGATGAAGTTTTTTTAAAAAAAGGCAATCCTAAAATAGAAGAGATAATAAAACAAGAAGGGGTTGTTTCGAAAGAGATTAACGTTTCCGGCAGAGGCGCTTTTTTGGTTTTTACTTCAAGCGGAGAAGACGGAAAAAAGTTAATTTTCAGAGGAAAAGAAAGTTTGAAAATCGTTGAAGAAAAAACAATAAAACAATCGACAACAGCCTTTGTTAAGAGGACAGATTCAAGGGAAAACGGGGTAGCGCTTACATTTGATGATGGACCGGGAAGATACACAATAGAGGTAGTCTCGATTTTAAAGCAATACAATGTTCCGGCAACATTTTTTGTAATAGGAAAAGCAGTGCGCCGACATCAGGACATAGCAAGACAAATTGTTTCTCTTGGGTTTACAATAGGAAACCATACTTATTCTCATGCAAAATTAACAGAAACAGATGCGCTTTCAATTATTGACGAGCTTGAAAAAACAGAAGATATTGTAATCCGGGCGACAGGGATAAAGCCAAAATGGTTTCGTCCTCCTGAGCTGCAAATTAATTCAGACGTGGTTAAAATTTCCTCGGCGCTTAATTATCAAATTGTTTTGGCAGCAGTTGATCCAAGCGATTACAAAAAAACAACGCCTTCTGCAATCGTTAATAGAATTATTAAAAATGTCAGGCCGGGAGCAGTTATTGTTTTGCATGATGGCGGAGGAAATCAAAAATCTACTGTTAGCGCACTGCCTTTAATTATTAATTCACTGAGATCTCGTGGGTTTCAGTTTGTTTCTCTTGACCAGTTATTTGAAAAACTTTAATGAATTCTTATTATTTGTTTTTCCGAGACAATTATGTCCACAGGAACATCATTTTTTTGCGAAGGTATATTTTTTAAAACCTGAAAATCATAAGCAAGGGCAATAGAGATTGTTTTCCTGTTAAGTTTTTTTAGAAAAAGATCATAGTAGCCCCCGCCAAAACCAACTCGGTTACCTCTAATATCAAACGCGATCCCGGGAACAATAATTACGTCTATTTTTTGGGGGTCAAAAGGAGTTTTTAATTCTTCTGTTGGTTCTTTTATTCCAAAAAATCCGGCTTTTAGATCTTTTTCGAAATCAAAAACTTGGCAGGCTATTAATCCTTTTGGTTTTTTGATGATTGCGGGAACGAGCACTTTCTTCTTAAGACCAAATAATTCTTTGGCTATTTGGTCTGTTCTGACTTCGTTGTCGAAAGAAACATAAAGCATTATCCATTCCGCGTTTTTAAGCTCGGGCATTTGAATAAGCGCGTCTTTTATCAGATTGCTTTTTAGAAGCACTTCTTCGCGGCTTAGATTGTTTCTAAGTGAAATCATCTTTTGGCGGATTTTTTGTTTTTCTTTCATTAAATAAGCTTCTCCGACGTGTCTTTGGGTTAATTTTTAAAAAATAAAAGGAGAAAGCAATAAGAGAATGGTGAGAATAATTATTGTAACTACCGTGATCCATGCAATAACATTAAAGATAAATGAATTTGTATGCTCCCCCATAATTCTTTTATTGTTGACTAATGATAACATTAAAATAAGAATAAAAGGAAGAAGGATGCCGTTAAGGGTCTGAGATATTACCATTATAGAGATAAGAGGAGCGTTTGGCGCCAAGACCATAACTGTGCTTAGAATAATTAAGGCTGTATATATTCCTATAAACATAGGGGCTTCTCTGAAGGTTTTATCTACACCGGACTCCCAGCCAAAAGCTTCGGTAATCGCATAGGCGGTTGAGAGCGGAAGAATTACTGCCCCAAAAACTGAAGCGTTAAAAAGACCAAACGCGAAAAGCTTTTCCGCGTAGTTTCCGGCAAAAGGTCTTAGCGCTTCCGCTGCTTCCTTTGCGGTTTCGATTTTTATTCCTGTTTTATAAATAGTTGCCGCGCAGGCAACTATTATGAAAAAGGCAATCAGGTCAGTAAAAATTGCTCCTCCTATTACGTCAATTTTTTCATAAACGTAATCTTTGGCAAGGATTCCTTTATCTCTGACGGATGATTGAAGATAAAACTGCATCCACGGCGTAATGGTTGTGCCAATAGTCGCGATAAAAAGGTTTATGTAGCCCGGAGAGAATTCAAAAGAAGGAGTAAATGTTTGCTTTATCACTTCGCCCCATTGCGGTTTAACCATAAAAGCAGAAACAACATAAGTAAGATAAACAAGACAAGCAGCCAAAAAAATTTTTTCTACGCTTCTGTAAGTTCCCTTTACCACCAAAAGCCAAATAAAAATAGCGGCGATTGGAACACTAATATATTTGTATATTCCGAAAATCTCCATACTGGCGGCGATTCCTGCAAACTCTGCAACGGTGCTGGCAAGATTTGCCACAAGCAAGACAAGCATTGCCCAAATAGTTACCTTTAAACCAAAATTTTCTCTGATCAGATCAGAAAGACCTTTGCCTGTAATTACTCCCATTCTTGCGCACATTTCCTGAGTAATAATTAAACTTAAGGTAATTATAAAAAGAATCCAGAGCATTTTAAGACCATAAGAAGCGCCGACAACAGAGTAAGTAGTAATTCCGCCTGCGTCATTGTCGACATTCGCCGTTATTATACCGGGTCCCATTATGGCAAAGAACATCAAGATATTTTTTTTTGAAATCCTGAAAGATCTTTTTTTTGTCTCCATGTTCTTGGTCTGTCTCCTATGTTTCAGATGATTTAATCTCTTTTGGGTTCAATTCCCCGCAGCTTGCTGCGCATCGTAGGAATTGCTTTATGTTTCTTGTTGTTGGAATTCAGTAGTCAGTAGTCAGAATTCAGAAAAATACTAACCCCTATATTTCTATTTGTATTTCTTCTGTCTCCTGTATTCTGAATACCTGATACCTCGCAGCTTGCTACGAGGTAGTTCATATTATTCTTTTTTGACAGGCGAGACGCCTGTCCTACTTGTGACTTGTGACTTTGTGACCTGCAACTTATGTCTCACGTTTCACATCTTACGTTTTAAACAAAGCGGCTATTCCTAAATAAACTAAAAGCCCAAATGCTCCCATAAATGTTGTCACAATTGGTCCTGTGCTAAACGATAAGTTTAAATTAAATTGGTTGAGAACAACAGGCAAAAGAGCGCCAATTGCAGAGGCTAAAATAATAGTGATGGTTAATGAGGAGGCTATTGCAAGGCTTAAGCCGAGCGGAAGATTCCAGAAATAAGCCAACAAAACAACAGTAAATCCAGCCAGCAAACTAATTATTATACCCGCGCCGACATCAATCGCTATTTTTCTTAACAGGTTTTTCTTGTCGGACTCGCCTGATTTTATTGTTTGAAGAACCAATGCGATTGATTGCGAGCTTATATCATCGCTTAAACGAATAACCAATGGAATAAAAAAGGCAATTGCTATCATTGATTTAAGTAAATCTGAATATATCCTAAGAATACTTCCGGTAAGCGCTCCGGCAAGCAGCCAGATTGTCAGCCATGAACTTCTTTTTATGATTGAGACAAAAGGCGAAGTAGCGGGCGAAGGTTCTAATGAAAACCTTCCAGTCGCAATTGATATATCTTCGGAGCTTTCTTCTTCCACAACTTCCAAAACATCATCTACGGTTACTATTCCAAGAAGAACATTTTGTTCATCAATTACAGGAACAGCCAGCAAATCATATTTAGTGATTGTATTTGCAACCATTTCCTGGTCTTCGTCTACTCCGACAGAGATTATGTCTGGAAGCATTATATCGTGAATGCGGGTTTGCGGAGATGCTATGACGAGATCGCGGAGCGAAACAACTCCTTTTAGGTGATTTTCTTTATCTACAACATAAATGTAATAGATTGTTTCTGCGTCTGGCGCAATTGATCTGAGGGTGCTGATTGTTTCTTCAACAGTAAGATTTTCCTTAAAGGCAGTAAAGTCTGTGGTCATAATTCCGCCTGCGGAGCTTTCACGGTAACCAAGAAGCCTGCGAATGTCAGCGGCTTCTTTTACTCCCATAAGATTAAGAAGGGTTTCCGCTTTTTCGTAGGGCAAATCAGCAATTATGTCAGCCGCGTCATCGGGGGGCATTATTTCAAGAATATCAGAAGCTCTTTGATTGCCAAGGCTTTCAAATAAAACAGCCTGAAGCTCAGGTTCTGCTTCCGAGATAGCATCCGCCGCCCTTGTGTTGTCGAGATATTGAAAGATTTTTGACCGCTGAGAAGAATCAAGCTGAGTCAATATGTCAGCTATATCAGCCGGGTGTAATTCGTGAAGTTTTTTGTGAGTAACGCTTAATTTTAAGTCAGACAGGTTTTCTTTGAGTAAATTTATATAATTCCATGCAATAATTCTTTCAGGGAACGAATAACGAAAAAGTTTTAAGATAAGGGTAACTGCTTTTTCGAGACCAAGTCTTCTTAAAATTCCCCGAAGACCGACATCGGCGCCGATTAACCGAAGCTGTTTTTCGCTTTCTTCTGTAAGTTTTAAATCACTCACTCTAACGACTTTGCATCCTTGAGTATCTACTATCTGGCTGTCCAGAAGATCTCTTTTTAAGAGAAGTTCGTTTGGTTTTATGTAAGAGAAATTAAGTTTGCTTTTATCTGCTGTAAGATTGATTTCTTCATTAGAAATTTTTGCCACATAATCCCAAGGTAAAGCTAGAGGTTTTTTCTCCTGTGATTCAAAAACAACACTGGTTACCCGGGGAAAAATTTCTCCGGTTGCAATGGCAAGATCTTTAATATGACCGATAGTTTCTCCCGTTGCGTCAATAACGGGTTTGTTTAAGACTTGGGTTAGATAAAGCATTTTGTCACCCCCCCCTAACAAGTTAAGCTCACTTTGTTCGCTAACTTGAATTGTAAATTTTAAATTGAAAAATGCTAACTTGAATTGTAAATTTTAAATTGAAAAATGCAAATTGAAAAATAAGGATTACCCATTTTATATTTTGCATTTTAAAATTTGCAATTTTCATTTTGCAATTATAGGAATTTCATCAAAAAGGAAATTCCTATTATATCAAGTTAGGCTCACTTTGTTCGCTAACTTGAATGTAAATTGAAAAATGTAAATTGAAAAATAAAAATTGCCTTTATATTTAAAAAGTTAAACAAAACAAAAAGCCCAAACAAGGGTAAGGGCTTAAATAGAAAAGCAATATTAAATTACCTTCTCCCTCGTTTAGCTTTGGCACTGTATGACGTAGACCTTCAAGTCAGCCACGTTAGATAAAACCTTAAGCCGGTAATATCTGGTTTACCCATTGGCGTCTTTCGACATTTCCGGGCAGTAGCCTATGTTCATCCAGAAGCCTCACCTAACGGATAGGTGTTATATGTATATTTTTAATATTATTTTAAGTTTTTTAGGTATCTGAGTCAATAAGATTAGTCAACAATGTTAAAATTGGCTCTCTGTTGTTTTTCTTAATAAACAGGCGTTGCATTCTTTCTGCCCCAGAAAGACAACATCAACCCTGAAACAACAGCAAGGCTTGCTCCGTAGAAAAATGCAACTGGAGCGCCGAAATATTGCCAAAGCAGTCCAGCTGTTAAACTTGCTGGCAGACCAGCAAGTCCTATTGTGAAATTAAATGTTCCCATTGCGGTTCCCCTTAAAGAGGGAGGAGCGAGGTCGGCAACCATTGCTTTTTGTATTCCTTCAGTTAGAGCGTAATAAAAACCATAAGCGATAAAAAGAAGCCAGATTGTTTCTATATTTTTAGCCAAGGCAAAACCTGAATATAAAAGAGCGAACAAAAAGAATCCTCCTTTAATCACGCGATCGCGGCCAATTTTGTCTGAGAGAATTCCTGCTGGCAGAGCCGCTAAAGAATATGTCAGGTTGAAACAAAAATAAAGCAGAGGAATAAAAACTGTGCTTATTCCTAACTCCTTTGCTCTAAGAATTAAAAAAGCATCGCTAAAGTTGCCGGCAGAAAAAACAGCGCATATCAGAGTAAAATGAATAAGGTTTTTATCAAAAGACCTAAAAGTAATTTTAGGAGAATCAGTCTGTTTGATTTTTTTCTTTTCGTTAACAAAGAGCAGTAATACCAAAAAGCCCAAAAGACCCGGAACGGCGGCTAAAATAAAGATTAAGCGAAAAGCGTTTTTAAGTTTTAGCAAGACAAAAAAGGCGATTAATGGTCCGATTGCCGCGCCAACTGTATCCATCGCCCGATGCAGTCCGAAAGCTTTTCCTCTTGCCTCGCAGGAAGAAGAATCGGCAATTAAGGCATCGCGGGGAGAAGTTCTTATTCCTTTTCCAAATCGATCCGCGAACCTGATTAGCAGAACATGTATCCATGAACCGGAAAGAGCAAGCCACGGTTTAGATAAGGCAGATAATCCATAACCTAAAACAATCAGCGGTTTTCTTTTTCCTAATTTATCAGAAATCCAGCCGGAAAATACTTTTAAAATACTGGCTGTGCTTTCAGCAATGCTTTCAATCAAACCAATTACCGACATTGGCGCGTGCAAGACGCTGACTAAAAACAGCGGAATAATGGGATAAATCATTTCACTGGAGATATCAGTTAAAAGACTGCCAAGTCCTAAAATAAAAACATTTTTAGAGAGACCATCAAAAATCCCTTTATTTTTAACAGTTTCCGGTTTCACAAAGCCTCCTTAACAAGCTTGGTTCATGTATAGGAAAATAGGAAATTATAAAATTCTGGGCAGGTCAGGAGACCTGCCTCTATCCGAGAGTAGAATCGGGTCTCCTGACCGGATTCCTTTGTTCTTTTAAAATGCCTGTTTGGGTAAGTTTCAATAATGGTATTTTAAGTCAGCAGGAAGGATATGACAAATTATTTTAATTTTAAGACAAATTTCAGAACAATTATTAGATTGCAGTGTTAAAATAGAAACAATGAAACGAGAAGACAGAAGCACGAAGACAGAAAAAGAGGGGGATTGCTTTTTATGAGTATCATAGAGGTTAACAATTTAACCAAAAAGTTTGGCGACATAGAAGCGGTTAAAGGAATTTCGTTTAAAGTGGAAGAAGGCGAAGTGTTTGGTTTTTTAGGCCCCAACGGGGCAGGGAAAACCACTACGATAAATATTCTTTGCACATTGCTTAATCCTACTTCAGGAGAAGCAGTTTTAAATAATTTTAATGTTGTAAACAATCCCAACGAGGTGCGTCGGTCTATCGGGCTGGTTTTTCAGGACCCAAGCCTTGATGAAAGATTAACGGCAAGGGAAAATCTGGAATTTCACGCAATGATTTATAATGTTCCGAGATCTGAGCGAAATGAAAGAATCAAGAATGTTTTAGAGATGGTGGAACTCTCAGAAAGACAAAACGATCTTGTCAGAAATTATTCCGGAGGGATGAAAAGACGGCTGGAAATCGCGCGCGGTTTGCTTCATTATCCCAAAGTGCTTTTTTTGGACGAACCAACAATTGGTCTCGATCCGCAAACCAGAAATCATATCTGGACACATATAAGAGAGCTTAAGAAAAAAGAAAACGTTACAGTTTTTCTTACTACCCACTATATGGATGAAGCAGAAAATTGCAGCAGAATTGCAGTCATTGATTATGGTGAGATTGTTGCTTTGGATACACCTTCAAATCTTAAAGCTCAGGTTGGAGGAGACGTGTTGACGCTTAAGACAGGTAATGATGAAATTGCGGCGTTAAGACTCAAAGAAGATTTTGGACTTGATGTAAAACTTGTCCCGAGCGAAAGCGAAGGAACTAATTCATCCGGAATTTATTTTGAAATTGAAAATGGCGACAAGTTTATTCCAAAACTAATCAAGGAAGCTGATTTGAATATCTTGTCTATAAATTTAAGGAAACCAACCCTTGATGATGTTTTCTTGAAATTGACCGGCCATGCAATCAGGGAAGAGAAAGCAGATGTTTCGACCTTTCATCGAGCGCATATGCGAATGGGGAGGAGATAAAAGTGATTAGTCTGCGCGGTGTTTATATTATCTGGCTTAGGGATATAAAAAGATTCTTAAGAGACAGGGCAAGAATCATAGCGGCAATGGCTCAGCCGGCATTATATCTTTTTGTTTTAGGCACCGGTTTGGGCGCGGCAATTGGCCGTAGCGGCGATTATATAAAATTTATTTATCCGGGAATAATTGGAATGACACTTCTTTTTACCTCGATTTTTTCTGCTATCTCGATAGTCTGGGATCGGGAGTTTGGTTTCTTAAAAGAAATCCTTGTAGCCCCGATTTCCCGCTCAACAGTGGCGCTTGGCAAGGCGTTTGGCGGAAGTACGATTGCGATGATTCAGGGGACGATGCTTTTAATTTTTGCTCCATTTGTTGGAGTTAGTTTAAGTTTTTTGATGGTGTTAAAACTTTTCGCCGTAATGTTTTTAATCGCGTTTTCGCTTACCTCAATGGGAATAGTTGTGGCTGCCCGCTTAAAAACGATGGAAGGATTCCAGATGATTATGAATTTTCTTATGATGCCGCTTTTTTTGTTAAGCGGAGCGATGTTTCCCTTGAAGGGCTTGCCTGAGTGGATGAATTTTTTAGTAAAAATGGATCCATTAACTTACGGCATTGATGCTTTAAGGTATATAGTTATCGGCATCCACTCTTATTCTTTGCCCTACAGTTTGGTTATGGTATTAAGTTTTGGCGCTGTAATGATTTCTTTTGCAATTTATGCTTTTAATAGGCAGAATTGAAAAACAGTAGTCAGTAGTCAGTAGACACCAACCGCTATATTTTTTATTTGTATTTCTTCTGTATTCTGAATTCTTTCTTATTGACATCATTTTTGAACAAGAGTAGAGTTTGTTAATTATAAGCTACAGAGGAGACCCGAAACCGTATTTCTTCTGTATTCTGTATTCTTTCTTTTAAACAGGAGGCGTTTGTTCGGTGTATGTCATAGTAGTAGGTTGTGGTCGTGTTGGTTCTCAGGTAGGAACAATTCTTTCCACCGAGGGACACGATGTGGTAGTGGTAGATATTCTGGAAAGTTCTTTCAGACGATTAGGGTCTGTCTTTAATGGTGTGGCGATGGTTGGGAACGGGTTTGATGAAGAAGTTTTAAGAGAGGCAGGAGCGGAAAGAGCAGATGCTTTTACTGCGGTTACAAATTTAGACAACACCAATATTATGTCCGCTCAAATTGCCAAAAGAATATTTAAAATTCCCCGCGTAGTCGCCAGACTTTATAATCCCGAACGTGAACTAACCTACAAACGCCTCGGCCTTGATGTAATCTGCGGCACTACTCTTGTTGCAAACAGGATAAAGAATAAAATTCTTCAGGAACATTTTATGAGTCACCTGTCGCTTGGCAGTAACGGTGAGATTGAAATTATAGAGTTTAAAGCAGGTGAATTTATGGACGGCAAAAGAATTGATGAAGTTGAGGTTCCGGGAGAATTAAGGATTGTGTCTGTTGCGGGCAAGGAAAATGCTGTGGTTCCCCAAAAAGATACAATTTTAGAAAAGGATAATATGTTAGTGGCATCTGTTAAAACAGCAAGCATGAAGAAGTTTTTTGATAAGTTTGGTTTAAAGAACAATCAATCAGATTGAGCAATATTTAGTAGGACAGCCGAGACCGCTGTCGATGAATGGAAGACAGGCGGGACGCCTGTCCTACTGGAAGGGAAGCGAAAAAGGAAGAAAAAGATATGTATATTGTAATTTGCGGCGGAGGAAAAGTTGGCGCTTATTTGGTTGGCACACTCAAGGCGAGCGGTCACAATGTGGTTATAATTGAGCGCAATCGTGAAAAGTGCGAAAAAATTGCTGAAAAACATAGCGATGTTCTTGTTATAAACGGCGATGCTTGCGACGTCCGTTATCTGGAAGACGCGGGAATCGAAAGAGCGGATGTTGTCGCGGCAGTGACAGGAGACGATGATGACAATCTTGTAGTCTGTCAGCTTGCCAAGGAAAGTTTTCATGTTCCACGCACGGTTGCAAGGGTTAATAACCCAAAGAACGAGCATATTTTTAAAGAGCTCGGTGTTAATGGAGCAATCAGCAGTACCACTATAATCTCAAAATTAATCGAAGAAGAGTCAAGTATTGGAGACATAATAACCCTTCAGGCTTTAAGAAAAGGAAAACTTGCTTTGGTTGAAGTCGAGCTTCCAACTGACAGATGTGTTGTTTGTAATAAAAAAGTAAAAGATTTAGGATTGCCGTCGGATTGTGTTTTGGTTTCGATAATTCGTGGTGATGAAGTAATTATACCTCGTGGCAGCACAATGCTTGAGGCGGGTGACGGTGTGATTGCTTTAACCAGCATAGAAAAAGAGAATTTACTCAGAGATATTATGCTTGGAAGAAGCTAGAAATTGCTATGGAAAAAAAAGAGATAAAGAATATTTTTGCTCAAAAACAAGAACATATTGTGTCGGAATACGATAAATATTTTTCTAACCGCCTTTTTTCCCGCTATATTCCGGGAATAATAGTTGAAAGTTTATATGTAATTGCGCTGATGATTTTTGCTTTTTTTCTTGGCTGGCTTTTGCTGAGGTGGTTTTAGTGCTTGTAAGACCACGCGTTGCTGACTATGAAACTATTGCTTATTTTACAGGAAAGGTTATTATTGGACTCGGTTTATTAATGCAGATTCCTTTGGTTGTCGCACTTATTTATCGCGAATGGAATCCCGCTCTCGATTTTGTGATTGGCTCCAGTGTTTGTTTTATTGTTGGATTTTTGTTTACATCCTTCTTCAAGCCTCTTAAAAACTTAACATGGATGCACGGAATGGTTGTTGCCTCTTTTTCGTGGCTGGTAGCAATGGTAGTAGGCGCGCTTCCTTCTTTTTTGAGCGGTCATTACTTGAGCTATCTTGATGCGGGCTTTGATTTAATGAGCGGCTATACAACTACCGGTCTTTTTCTTTTACAGGATCTGGATCATGTTTCTAATGGTTTGAATATGTGGCGACATCTGGCAACTTATGTTGGCGGGCAAGGGATGATAGTGGTGGCTCTTACATTTTTAGTTTCCGCTTCGGCAGGCGCTGTAAAGATGTATGTTGGCGAGGGTAAAGATGAGAAACTGCTTCCCAATGTTGTTGAGACCGCCCGCGCCATCTGGTTAATTAGCCTGATTTATTTATTTGTAGGATCATTTGCCATCTGGATTGCTGGCATTTATGAAGGAATGGCTTTTGACAGAGCGTTTCTTCATGGCATCTGGCTGTTTATGGGAGCATGGAGCACCGGCGGTTTTGCTCCTCAGTCGCAAAACCTTCTTTATTACCATAGTTTGCTTATAGAAATTATAACTATGATAATTTTCATCATAGGTTCATTTAATTTCGCTGTTCACTACGCGGTTTGGATGGGCGACAGAAAAGAGATTTATCGCAATATAGAGTTGGTTTCATTTTTTATAACAGTAATATTAACTTTTACAATTGTTGTCTTAGGCTTAATCAAAACAGGGATTTATCCAGATGCGCTGATAATGTTCAGGAAGGGATTTTATAATCTGGTATCGGGTCATACAACTACCGGCAACCAGACAATTTACGCGCGGCAGTTTATAAAAGACTGGGGTCCATTTGCAATGGTCGGCATAACGGTTGCAATGGCGATTGGCGCCAGCGCCTGTTCGACTGGCGGCGGCTTTAAAGGATTAAGGATGGGAATTATATTTAAGGGTTTTATTCAGGAAATGAAAAAAGTTATATCGCCTGAATCAACTGTTGTAGTCCAGAAGATTCATCATATAAAAGATATTGTTCTCGATGACAAATTGGTAAGAGGAGCTCTTTTTATAGTCCTTTGTTATATTTTTATTTACGGACTGGGAGCAGTGGTTGGGGTTTTTTACGGATATCCGATCCCTGACGCGCTTTTCGATTCTGTTTCCGCGGGAAGCAATACAGGTCTTTCGGCAGGCGTGACTTCAGCCGCGATGCCTGTGCTTTTAAAAATTGTCTATATCTTTGAAATGTGGGCTGGGCGATTAGAATTTATGTCTGTTTTTGCGCTGGGCGGTTTTATTGTTGCGGGAGTGAGAGGAAAGTGAGACAAATTGTTTTTGTTTTTTTGTTGATGGTTATAGTGTTTATTGCTTTTACGGCAGAAGGGTTGGCGGTTGATGTAAATCAATTAGTGGAAAAATCTAAGTTCTACGATGGGAAAGAAGTGGTTTTTAAAGGCGAAGTTGTCGGCGATATAATGGTGCGGGGAGATTATGCCTGGATAAATGTTTTTGATGGAGCAAACGCGATGGGAATTTGGATAAAGACAAGTGAGGCCAGAAAAATAGAAAGAACAGGAGATTATAAAAACAAAGGTGATATTGTTGAAACAAGAGGAATTTTTAATCGTGCCTGCAAAGAGCATGGTGGAGACACGGATATTCATGGTGAAAGTTTAATTATCAAAAAACGGGGACGACAGTTGGCTCACCCGGTTAGTTTTCTTAAAATTTTTACGGCAATCGGTCTGGCTGTTTTAAGCGAAGCCGCCTTCTTGTTTGACAGGCACATTCAAAGAAAAAGATTGGCAGAAGATAGTTTTACTTCTTAGTTAAAATCCATCCTCTTTTTGACCGATAAGAAAGTCAGGTATTGACTTTGAGTCGGAAGGAAGAGGGTATGAATATGATTGTTATGTACTTTCTTATTTTTGGCGCGTTGTTCTGGTGTGTTTTTAAGGCGCAGAGAATTTAGCATCAAACAAAAGCCTCTATTGGTTAATAGAGGCTTTTGTTTGGTCCATAGTCTAAAGTCTGAATTTTCTCTGTTGTTTGCATTAAGTTTTTGTTAAACTTTATCAAGACATACTTTAGATTGCGGGCATAGTTTAGTTGGTAGAACATCAGCTTCCCAAGCTGAAGGCCGCGGGTTCGAGTCCCGTTGCCCGCTCCAATTAACGTGAGACACAGAGGTTATAAGTCACAGGTCACAAGACACAAGTAAAGAAAGGAAAAATGAGAACCCGAGACCAGAAGGGGTTTGGGGATTAGAAACTTCCAGATCGTACTTCTCATCGAAACCCAATGCGAAATCCGGGTTGAAAACAATTTTTTAAAACCAAACATAGGAAAGAAGGAAAAACGCTAATAAAATAGAAGACAATAAAAACCAACTCAACCATTTTTAAGGAAACAAAAATGACAACAGACACGGATGTTCAGGAATTATTTTTATTAGAGTTTTTTCTAGCAGAAGAAAAATACGGAATAGCGGTTAATAAGGTTTATAAAATTGTTAGAATGATAGAGATTACCCATCTTCCCAAGATGCCTGAATTTATAGAAGGAATAATAAATTTGCGCGGCAGTGTGATTCCTGTTATTGATTTAAGAAAGCGCCTAGGGCTTCCTCAAAAAGAATATACGCTTAGCACACCAATTGTAATAACAGAAATTCAAAATAAAATCATTGGTATTGTGGTAGATTCTGTTTCTTCGGTTTTGGGTCTAAGGGAAGAAAATATCGAGATACCAACAGAACTGATTCCATTTTCAAATTATTTGAGGGGAGTCGGCAAGCTTGAAAATGAATTATTGTTAATACTCGACATGGACAAACTTATTACTCGTGAAGAAAAGGAATTATTACAGAGTTTATCGTAACAATAAACTATAAGGTTTTAATTTAAAGTAAGGAGGTGGGAAAATGAGAAAAAGAATTTTTGTTGTTCTGGTTTCAATGGTTTTGATTGGAGGAAGTTTGGTTGGGTGCGGTAAACCGGTGGAAGAAAAGAAAGAAGAGAAAAAAGAGAGCGTCAAAGTAAAACTCCAACCGGTTCCACTTGAGGTTTCCGGGGAAGTAAAATCTCATAGAGAAATTGATACAAACCTTGCAAAACTGGAAAACAACATTGCAATTCTTTTAAATGACGATTTAAAAGCCGCAAAGAAGATAACAAGAAAAATGGAAGATGTACTTGAAGATGAATCGGCAGAGAAAGGCGCTGTGAAGATATATTTGCAGGAGGCTTATGATATTGCAAGCGAGGGAATAACAAAGGATGTTTCTCAGTCCGACATAGCAGAAGTCCTTGGAGCCTTTCAGAAAGCGATTGGTGAAGGAAAAGATAAAGACAAGATAAAAGAAACTGCAATAGATGGTTTTGAAAACGAAATTCCGGTTGAGGAGATAAAAAAGAAGATTGAAGAACAATAGGTGGTTTTGTTGAAGAAATCTACGATTTCCCGGCTTAGAGATGTAAGTATAAAGATAAAAATACTGGGCCCAATGTACTTGATAATGATGATAGGAACAGTTGTTTTTGGAGTGTCGATACTTTTTCATTTAAGAACAGTTTCTTTTGCTCAGACCAAAAGCACAGCAAATGATCTTGCTGTGCTTTTGAGCAAGGATATCTCTGTGGGGTTTGATGTAAACGATATTTTTGGTTTAAGCAGAATCGTGGATGAGTATCAGAAAACAGATGCAGACTTAAAAGATATTGGTATTGTTAACAAATCTTATCTTGTCACAGGCGCTACAAACAATGATTTGATAGGGCAAAAACTTAAAACAAAAGAAATTGTTTTAGCGATACAGGAAGGGAAAAAGACAATAAAATTAAGCGAAGACAGCGCTGGGGAAGTTGTCGAAGTTGTTGTCCCTGTTTTTCCGGGAACAGAGACAAAAAAAGTAGTTGGAGCAGTGAGGATGCTGTATTCCTTGAGCCATATTTACACTTTTATTTTTGATACTGTAAAGAGAATGATTTTCTTTATTTTAATTCTTGCTCCACCTATTTTTATGATTACAATATTTGTAATAAACATTGCAATAACTGAGCCGGTTAAAAGAATAATTCAGTCAGCCAATAAAATTATTAATGAAAGAGACTTAATTCAGAAAATTGAGATAAAGAACTATGATGAAATAGGTGAGCTGGCAGTAATATTTAACAAAACAGTGAAGAGTTTGCGGGATTTAATTGATCGCATAAAAAGAGGAGCTGATTTATTAAATGAATCATCAGTTCAGATTTTAGCTTCATCTGAACAGCAGGCAAATGGAGCGATAAAACAAGCCGCTTCTATAACTGAGGCTACGTCAACCATCGAAGAACTTGCAATTGCTTCGAGGCGAATCTCGGAAGACAGCGGCAAAGTGGTGCGGGTGGCTGAAAGCACTCTCGAGAGCGTTCGTAACGGTCAGAATACCACCAGAGATGCTATAGGAAGTGTTTTTAAAATAAAAGAAGAAGCAGAGCTGAATGCTCAGAAGATTTTAGTTTTGGGACGAAAATCTCAGCAGATAGGGTCTGTGTTGGAAATCATTACCGATGTAGCCGATCAGACAAACATGCTTGCCTTGAATGCCGCAATTGAAGCCGCGAGAGCAGGAGAGTTTGGAAAAGGGTTTGGAGTTGTAGCAGAAGAAGTCAGAAAGCTGGCAGAGCACGTGGTTGAGTCTGCCAGACAGATAGAAAGAATTATCAGTGAAATTCAGGCGATGACTAATGTTGCGGTGATGTCAACAGAGAAAAATGTGAAAAGTGCAGAGGAAGGCGCTGAGTTAAGCCGGAAAATAGAAGACGAACTGCAGAAAATACTTAACATGATTGAGCAGACCACAGAATCGGCTGAAAGCATTTCGATTACAACAAGACAACAGCAGTCAGCAAACGACCAGACCGTGAGCGCAATGAGGGAAATTTCAAGCATTGCACAGCAGAGCGCGGCAATGTCTTCTCAGGCTATTTCTTCCACAGAGGAACTAAGCAGATTTGCAAAAGAATTAGAAGAGATGGTTGGTTCTTATAAGATTTAAAATAATCCAGCAGATAGAGATTTTTGTATTGGGACAGGAAAATGGCTAACGAAGAAACAATTTTTTTGACAAAAGAGCAGGAAAGAGAAATTTTACATAGACGCGCCATGGAACTATCTCGGGCTGAGGTAGAAGAAGCAAGAGAAAAAATATCCATAGCTAATTTTTTAATAGACGGCGAGCATTATGGTTTAGATCTTAAAAAAATCAGAGAAATATTGGAAATAAAAAAGATAACCAAGGTTCCCGGTGCGGCTGATTATGTTTTAGGTGTTATTAATTTGCGCGGAAATGTTTTGGCAATAATAGATCTTGGAAGGTACTTTGGCTTGGGTAAAAGTTCTATTATTACGGATGATTCGCGAATTATTGTTGTTGAGTCAAACAAGATTGAGGCAGGACTGCTTGTAGATTCGGTTAACGACATTATCCAGATAGAGCCTGAAGAGATTCAACCCCCTCTTATTACGCTTAACAGAATTAAGAGCGAATATATCTACGGAGAAGTTTCTTTTAATGACAAGCTGATTGCTATGTTAAATTTGGAAAATATATTGAAGGAGCAATGAAAAGTAGATTTATGCAATCTTGCACTGAATTGGTCCAAAGAAGTAAACGACAAACAACAAGCACCAAATTACAAATAAATTCCAATGACTAAAATTCAAAATTTCAAACAAAGAGTTTCGATCATTGGAGATTTGTAAATTGGAGCTTATTTGAATTTTGGGATTTGTTGTTTGGAATTTCTGATTGCTTGTTCGGGTTAAGGTTATCTATTTACAAGCATCAATGAAAGGTTTTATAAATGTCAAAAACAATTGATAAGAAAATTTTTTATTCCAAATTCAAAGAAGAAGCAAGAGAACATATTGAAAAATTAAACAGCGGGCTTTTGGCGCTGGAGGCTAATCCGGATGATTTTGAGGTTTTAGATGAAATTTTACGAGAGGCTCACACTCTAAAAGGGGCGGCAGGCATAGTAGAGCTTGCTGATATTAGTAAAATTGTTCATAAGATTGAAGATGTTTTTATTAGCATCAAAGAAAAAAAATTAAAACTTAACGACAAGATGCTAAGAGTTTTGTTTTTTGGTCTTGATTCAGTTTTGCTTTTGGTTGAAACACAAAGCGAAGAACAGGAAAGCGGTGTAGATATTCAAAAAGTTTGTGAAAGCCTTGAACAGATATATGTTCTGGAAAAAGCTGGCGGAAAAAAAAAGGCAGCGGAAAAATCAACTCTAACAATAGTTCCGAAAACTTTTAAAAAGACAGATGAAACAATCAAGGTTGACGCGGTCAAATTTGATAAACTGATGAATCTGGTTGGTGAGATTGTTATAGATCAGATAAGATCACACGGAGCCATAGTGATTTTAAGAAAATTGGTTAATTTGACAAGAGAGCAATGGGGCGTTTTTAAGCAGGTAAAAAGGAAAATAATTGACGAGATAGGCGAAAGTGGTTCCGGGGCAGAAGAGCTTGGCGCGAAAATAATGTTTATGGAAAATCTTTGCAATCAACTAAAAACAGACACATATAAGCTATGGAGAGATCAGAGCGAATTAATCAGTCACAGAGATTTAATTATAAACGGATTACAACAGGAGGTAATGGATGCGAGAATGCTTCCTATTGCTACTATTTTTAATACATTTCCCCGTTTGGTTTTTGATCTTTCCAAAGAACAAGAAAAAAAAATAAAGCTCAATATGGAAGGACTTGAAACTGAGTTAGATAAGAAAATGATAGAGGAAATCAGAGACCCTTTAATGCATCTTGTAAGGAATGCCGTAGATCATGGCATTGAATCGCCCGAAACAAGACTGGCTACAGGTAAACCAGCCGAGGGTATAATTGATCTTTTAGCAACCCAGGAAGGAGAAAGTATTGTTGTTAAAATTAAAGATGATGGGGCGGGGGTAGATTTAGAAAAAATAAAGGAAATTGCTATTAAAAAAAATCATATAACCTCTTCAGAAATAAATTCTGCAAGCAGACAGGAGTTAGTAAATTTATTATTCAGACCGGGATTTAGCACAAGCGAGGAAATAACGAATATTTCCGGCCGAGGTGTTGGTTTGGATGTTGTTAAAAGAAACATTGAGGAGTTAAAAGGAACAGTTGATTTGTATTCGGATTCAGGAAAAGGCACAACTGTAACCCTTAAGATACCACTTACCCTTGCTATAATCAGGGTTCTCTTGGTCAAGGTTGGAGAAGATATTTTTGCTTTACCAACATCTTCTATAGAAGAAACTATTCGTATTTACGCAGATGATATAAGAAAGATAGAAGGAGAAGACGCTATTGATTTAAGAGGAACAATAATACCGGTTGTTGATCTGGCTAATATTTTAAATGTAAGCAGAGTTGATGGAGAAGGTGTTTTTAAAGAGGGCAGAGCTTCCGCTGTTATTGTTAGTTCGGCTGGCCGCAGAATTGGTTTTATTGTTGATGAATTAGTCGGTGAACAAAGTGTTGTTGTGAAAACTTTGGGCGGCTACCTTAAAAACATTGGAAATATTGCAGGAGCAACGGTTTTAGATAAAGGAGAAGTAGTAATTATTTTACATATTCCTGATTTGATAAAATTAGCCTGTTTTTCCACGGAGACAGAAAAAGAAACACTCAAGACCCAATTTAAAGATTCAGAAATCGGACGGAAGAAATTGGTTCTTGTTGTCGAGGATTCTTCGATTACGCGAGAGCTGGAAAAAGATATATTGCAAACACTGGGCTACGAAGTCGAAACAGCCTCTGACGGAATAGATGCTGTTTCCAGATTGGCCGAACGCTCTTTTGACTTAATAATCACAGACATACAGATGCCGCGAATGGATGGATTTCAGTTGGTTGAATACATCAGAAAAGAAGAAAATTATAAAAATATTCCAGCAATAATAGTCTCTTCGCGGGAAGAAGAAGAGGATATAAAAAGGGGAGTTGAAGTTGGAGCGGATGCGTATATTTTAAAGAGCTCGTTTAATCAGGCAGACTTACACGAAACAATTAAACGTTTGACAGGTTAAATAATTGAATACTATATGGATTGTTGCTTATAGATCAAACAGTTAGCGGTGTGGTTAGAAAATGAGTCACAAAGTCACAAGACACAAGTGAAGAAACTTTTAACGTGTGGCGTGTGACTTGCAACCTGTGACTTTAGTGTAAAGGGGTGCGCTGATGTTTTTAAAAAAAATTTTTATTTTGCTTATTCTGTCTGTTGTTTTGATATTAGGTTTTGCTGGTTGCGCGTTTAATAAAGAATCGAAAGAGGATTCTCCGAAAGAAAAGACGGAATCAATTAAGACAAAAAGTGTGAAAATCGGGATTGTTCCGTCCGTAAGTCCCTCTTTGTTGATTTCGCAAACCCAGCCATTGATGGATTATCTCTCTGATAAACTAAATGTTCCAGTGGAATTAATTTTGCTGGATGAATATAAAGAGTTGACAAAGTCTTTGAAGGACAAAAAGCTTGATTTAGTTATAACAGGAAGTCTTACTGCTTATGATGCTATAGCCGAAACTGGAGCGATTCCTATTTGTCGGCCAGAAAAAAATAAAGTATCCACATATAGAGGTGTAATTTTTGTCAGAAAAGATACAGGGATTAAGAGTTTAAAGGATATGAAAAATCATAGCTTTGCTTACGTTGATAAGGAAACATCGGCAGGTTATATTTATCCCCGCGCAGAAATAGTAAAATTAGGCGAAGATCCTGATAAATTTTTTAGTTTTACTGTTTTTGCAGGAAAACACGATGCGGTTATAGATAAAGTTTTAAGCAGTGAAATAGAAGGAGGAGCAGTAAAAAACACTGTTTATTATAAAATTGCGGACATGGATTTTCGTATAAACAAAGAAACAACTGTGCTTATGGAAAGCAAGGATTTTCCTGACAGAACTATTTTGGCAAGGAGCGATTTTAATCCAATAATGATTGAAAATATTAAAAACATATTACTTGAAATGAAGCTAGATGGTCCAGGAGGAGCAGTTTTAGAAAAATTTGGAGCCGATCGGTTCATTGAAACAAAAGAAGAAGATTTTAATTATTTAAAAGAAGAAATGAATGTTTTGAATAATAATAAGAAGTAGAGTTTAAGTAGTCAGAAAAAACGGCACAGAGTTTGTTTTGTAAGTAAAAGGAGCCTGTAAATGTTTATTAGGAGAATCAAAAACAAAATTAGTCTTGGGTGGCAAATATTTGGAATTGTAGTAGCAACAGTATCTGTTTGGGCATTGCTGGTATCAACAATAATGATTCCCAGAAACAGAAGTATAGATTTGGAAAGAGAAAAAGAGTATTTTGTTGGAATGACCAGCGTTTTTGCTAATCTGTTGATAGAGGGATTGAAAAATAAGAATTATTATTTAATTAATCGTCTGGCAAAAAATGCTTTAGGTAAAGAAGATGTGAAATACTGGATAGTTTTTAGTGAGAACGGAAAAGTTGTTTCAGATAGCAGTGATCAGCTTAAAGGTGAATACTTAGGGGACGGGTTAACCAACAAGGCTCTTGCTTCAGGACACGAATTATTTCAGGAAAGACTGCTTAACAAAGAAAGATTGATAGATGTTTCTTTTCCTATAAAAGATGATAATAATTCAAGAGTGGGAACGGTTCGCATAGGGTATTCTATTGAAAAAACTCTTGGCAGAATTAATCAAAAATTTATTTTTATCTTTGTTGACAATCTTGTTATTGGTTTGTTTGCTTTGGTTTTAAGCGGTGTTCTTTCGTTTGCTCTTGCGCGCGCGCTTAAAAATCCAATTAAGGCGCTTTCGGCAGCCTCGAAGGGAGTTGCCAAAGGAGACTTGACCCAATCAATCGACGTTCTTTCAGTAAAGGAAATTGAGCCATTAGTTGAATCATTTAATAGAATGACAGAAAACCTTATGCTGCTTGTTGGGAAAATCAAAGAAACAGTTAAAGAAGTGAGCAAATCTGCTTCTTTGTTATTTTCTCTTTCCGAACAACAGGCATCAGCTTCAGTCGAACAGGCGGCTTCTGTTAATCAGATCACAACAACCACAGAGGAACTTAGTGTAACCTCTAAGCAAATCGCAGAAAATATTTCTTGGGCATCAGGTGTATTTAAGGACACTCTGGTCAACATTGAAGAAGGGGAAAAAACAATGGAGAAAGCAGTTGAAGCGATTGAGAATATCCGGACGAAAAATCAGGAGTCTACCAAGGGAGCAGTTGTGCTTGAAGAAAAAATCCAACAAGTTACTTCGGTGATTGAGATAATAGATTCGATTGCTAGTAAAACAAATTTACTTGCCTTAAATGCAGCCATAGAAGCAGCTAGGGCAGGTGAAGGCGGCAAGGGGTTTGCGGTAGTTGCTTCAGAAATCAGGAAATTGGCAGAAAATGTAATTGAATCAACTTCTGAGATAAAGGAAATAATTGCCGATGTTCAAGCTTCCACAAGAGCCTCTGTTGTTGTGATAGAAGAAGAAACCAGAGCGACAGAAAGAGGAATGGGTTTAATTTTTAGAGCGGGTGATATTTTTAAATCTACCCTTGAACAATTAAAAAGATTGGCAACCCTTAATGACCAGACTTCGTTGTCAACTTCTCAGCAAAAACTTGCAAATGAACAACTGGTTATCGGGATGCGGGAGATAAGTGAGACAGCAGAACATTTTGCAGACTCTAGTGAAAAGATTATGGCCATCGTGGAGGATTTAAACAAAATCATAAAAGGCTTAGAGTCAGAAGCAAGAAATTTTAACGTAATTGAGAATACATCTGACAATCAGGAAAGCAAAAAAGAACTGGCCTCAGTTGCTTTTTGACCAGACTGTTTTGTGAAGGCAGTGGGTAAACAAAGAAGAATCTAGAAGGAGAAAGGTTGAAAAGATTGGTTAAAGGGGAAATTAAAGTTCTGGTTGTTGATGATTCTGTTTTGGCGAGAGAGATTATTACAAGAATCTTAGAGAGCGATCCCAGAATAAAAGTGACAGGAATAGCTGGCAACGGAAAAGAAGCAGTAGAGTTAACGGAAAAATTAAGACCAGATTTGATAACGATGGACATCAGAATGCCAGTAATGGATGGGCTGGAAGCTATTAAAATAATAATGGCAAACAATCCTACGCCAATAATTGTTATTACCGGAATAGACTTAAGAGGAGGAACAAAGATTATTTTTGAGGCAATTTCATCTGGCGCCTTGGAAGTGATGCAGAAGCCTAGCGCTAAAGAATGGTTTGAAACACCTAATACAGCAAAAACATTTATAGATAAAGTAAAAGTGCTTTCAGGAATAAAAACAACTATTCCTTTAACGGAAAAAACAGATAAGGTTATTCAGACGCAGCAGTTGCAAACCTTTGTCTTGCCTGATAGAAAAATTAAAAAACCGGTGGATCGTTTGATTGCTATCGCTGCTTCGACAGGCGGACCAAATGCTCTTTTGCATATTTTAAAGAATTTTCCTCCTACTTTATCAGCCGGGGTTGTTGTTGTTCAGCATATTGCAAGCGGATTTGTCGCTGGTTTTGTAGAATGGCTTAGGGGTGAATGTTTAATAGAAATAAGAGAGGCAAAAGAGGGTGATAAGTTAGCTCCGGGCGTGGTTTTGATTTCTCCGGACAGTTTTAATATAAGGATAACAGGAGAATTTAAAGTAACACTTGATTCGCCTGAGTGCAATTCGAAAATAATTCCCTCCGCAGACGTTCTTTTTTCGTCTGTTGCGGAGGTTTTTAAATCAAACGCTATCGGGGTTATTTTGACAGGCATGGGTTCCGATGGCTCAAAAGGGATAAAAATGATTAAAGATTTTGGAGGCAAAACAATTGCTCAGGACGAAGAAAGTTGTGTTATTTTTGGCATGCCTAAAGTGGCGATAGAGAAAGGGGCTATTGACGAAGTCTTGCCGCTCGATACCATTGCTTTCGAAGTAATGAAATTGCTAAAGGAGAAGATTGTAGTATGAAAAGAGAAATGGATTTAATGATTGATAGAGACAGTATGCCTGTCTTTACAAAAAAGGAATTTTTGCTTTTTAGGGATTTTATTTCCAAAAAAAGTGGTATTTATTTTGATGAAGGTATGATGAGTGTTTTGAAAACAGGTCTTGACGCTCGTTTGCTTCAAAAGAATTTGAAGGATTATTATGGTTATTATAATTTTTTAAATAGTGTGGTTGGGGAAGAAGAATTTAAAGAGTTGTTGGATCATATTACTATAAACGAAACTAAATTTTTCAGACACACGGAGCAATTTAATGTTTTAAGGGAAAAAGTATTACCGGAATTATTTCATAAAAAAATGAACAACGCTAAGCAAATAAGGATATGGAGCGCAGGTTGTTCTACGGGAGAGGAGGTCTATTCTGTCGCTATGACCGTTAAGGATGTTTTGCCTTTAACGGAAGGATGGCAGATATATATATTGGGAACAGATGTAAACAAGCCCTCTTTGAAAACAGCCAAAGAGGCGGTTTACGGGAAGAGATCACTGTCGCTTATTGACGAGGAACATCTTAAAAGATATTTTGAGCCATATGATGAGGACAGGTATCGGGTTAAAGAAAACATCAGGAATATGGTGAAATTTAGTTATTCTAATCTAATTGATGAAACGTATCCGGGCGCAATTATTGGGGGCTGGGATATAATTTTCTGTAGAAATGTGACTATTTATTTTAATATTGAATTAACAAAAAAGATAATAGAAAAATTCTATAATAACTTGGTTGATGATGGTTATTTTTTTATTGGCGGTTCAGAAATTCTTCCATCTGTTAATGTTAAATTTTCTACGGTTAAAGAGGGAGGAATTTTTTATTATCAGAAGAAGCGGGAATGTGAAACAACAAAAAAAAAAAAAAAAGTTTTTGGAGGTCACCGAGAGAGAAAAGATAATAAAATTGAAAAGTTCGACTCAGAAAAATATTACAAAGAAGCTCTTTTTCTTTACGAGAAAGGTTTTTTAGAAGAGTCTTTAAGACTGCTGGATAAGGCAAAGAAATATTCAGAAGATGCATCTTTGTATCTGATGGCTGCCAATATTCTTTTTGATGAACAAAAATACGATGAGGCCGAAAAGGAATGTCTCGAAGGACTAAAACACGATCCTTTATCATATTATATCCATTTTTTATTGGGGACTATACACCAGAAGAATAATATACCGGATGAGGCCATTAAGGAGTTTAGAAAATCCATTTATCTTGAAAAGGAATTTGTGTGGGCATATCTGGCAATGGCAACGGTTTATATTGAAGATAATCAGCCAGAGCTTGCAATGCGCGAAATAAATAATGCTATTTGGGCATCGGAGCAAGTTTCAAAAAACAATTGGGTGAATATAAATAAGAATGTTTTGCGTGATTTGACTATAAAGATTTGTAAACTTTTGGTTGCCGAAAAAGCGTGAGATGGAAGGTGTTCTAAGGTGGCTAAAATATTAGTCGTTGATGATAGTCCAACTATTCTTGATGTAGTAACTTCTGTATTAATACAAGAAGGCTATGAAGTTATAACAGCAGCGGATGGTTTGGAGGGATTAAATAAGGCCCGCTCCGAAAAACCTGATTTAATTATTTTGGATGTTATGCTTCCAAAAATGCAGGGTTATCAGGTTTGCCGTCTGCTTAAATTTGATGAAAATTATAAAGAGATTCCAATTTTAATGTATACCTCAAGAGATCAAGAGGATCACAAAATCACCGGTCTTAAGACGGGCGCGGATGATTATCTGATCAAACCAATTGAACAAGAGCGCCTTGTAGCGCTTGTGAGGGAACATTTAGAAAAGAAGAAAGAAAAAACGATTTAGCCTAGGAGAGGAGTTTTATGGCTCTAAAGAACCCTGTAATGGATAAAATATATTCAGAACTTGTCAGCGAAGGTTTTTTGACCGAAGAACAGCTTGTTGCGGTAAGAAACAAGCAGGAAGAGACAGGAGAATCGCTTGCTCATGTTTTGGCAGAAGAAAAGTTATTAACCGAGGAGCAAGTGGCTGAATTTATTGGAAACCAATTAGGTGTTCCTCACATAGATCTTACTGGTTACGGTATTGATCCCGAAGTTATCAGGCTGGTTCCGGAAGGCGTAGCGAGACGTTATAAAATAATTCCTCTTTTTAAAATTGAAGACACTCTCTCTATTGTTATGGCGAATCCATTAGATGTTTTTGCGCTTGATGATATTCGTTATCAGGTTGGTTGTGAAGTTGAGCCTCTTATTAGCACCGAGTCAAGCATAAAAACAGCAATTGATCATTACTATGGAGCAAGTTATAAAATTGACGAAGTTTCTCAGAATATTGACGAAATTGCAAAAGAAGCAATGCTCTCTGAAAGAATTAATCTTGATGATCTTGAAGCAGCGGCATCTCAGCCGCCGGTGGTTAAACTGGTAAACGAAATTATTTTACAGGCTGTCAGAGACAAAGCAAGCGACATTCACATTGAACCCAAAAAAGAAGGATTAGGAATTCGTTATCGAATAGACGGGTTTTTACATAGAATTTCATCACCGCCTAAACAGTTATTGCTGCCCATTGTTTCAAGAATGAAGATTATGGCTGGTATGGATATAATGGAAAGAAGAATTCCGCAGGATGGCAGAGTTGAAACTCAGGTCAGCGGAAAAGACATTGATCTTAGGGTTTCTTCTTATCCTACAATTTATGGAGAAAAACTGGTTTTAAGGGTTTTGGACAAAAGCAGTATGTCTTTTGCTTTGCCGCACTTGGGCTTATCTGATGAAAATTTAAATAAACTGCAATCAATAGTCAAAAGTCCTTATGGAATTATCTTGGTAGTCGGGCCAACAGGAAGCGGAAAGTCATCAACTCTTTACGCGGTTTTAAGCGAGCTCAATGCTTTGGACAAAAACATTATTACGATTGAAGACCCTGTCGAATATCAAATGGAAAATATTATTCAGGCACAGGTTAATTATAAAGTAGGAATGACTTTTGCCGCTGGTCTTCGTTCTATCCTGCGTCAGGATCCGGATATTATAATGGTAGGAGAAATTCGTGATAAAGAAACAGCCGAACTAGCTATAAGATCCTCATTAACCGGTCACCTTGTTTTATCGACTTTACACACTAATGATTCCGCAGGCGCGATAACCCGCTTGATAGATATGGGGATAGAACCATTTCTTGTTGCTTCAAGCATACTTGGCATTCTTGGTCAAAGATTGGTTCGGACAATTTGTGTTAAGTGCAAAGAATCATATGCTCCGCCTGAAAAGGCATTGGAAGAATTAGGTGTTTCTAAGGATAGCGGATTGATGTTGCATAAAGGAAAAAGGTGTCCTGTTTGTAAAAAAACCGGTTTTAAAGGTAGAACAGGTATTTTTGAACTGCTTTTGATGAATGATCAATTGAGGGAGTTAACAATAAACAAGAGACCAACTGCTGAATTGAAAGCAGCAGCCATTGCTAGTGGAATGAAGCCATTGCGGGAAGATGGATTTGATAAAGTGAAAAAAGGAATTACAACTCTTGAAGAAGTTTTAAGGGTTGTCAGGCTAAAAGAATAAAATTTATATAATAGGAGTTTCCTTTTTGATGAAATTCCTATAATTGCAAAATGAAAATTGCAAATTTTAAAATGCAAAATATAAAATGGGCAATCCTTATTTTTCAATTTGCATTTTTCAATTTAAAATTTACAATTCAAGTTAGCGAACGAAGTGAGCCTAACTTGATTATCGCAGCTCTTTTAGTTTTAATTTTACTCTATAAAGAGCATTGTCAATTACTTTAGTGTGTTTGTCTAGCTGATCTGCAATTTCCTGATATGATTTACCGTCGATGTATGCCAGAAGAACATTCCATTCTAATTCGCTTAAAGCGTCTTTCATTGTTTTTTTAATTCGATCTATTTCCTCTTCAACAATAAAAAGATCCTGAGGATCTTCTACGCGCGAATTTGTTGTGATATCCAAAAGAGTGTTGTTTGTTTCTTCATCGAAAGCATTTGCGTTTAATGAGGCGTAACTGTTAAGGGGCGTGTGTTTTTTTCGGGTTGCTGTTTTAACGGCAGTGATAATTTGTCTTGTAATGCAAAGAAGCGCGAAGGAGCGAAAAGAACACAACTTGCTTTCCCGATAATCTCTGATTGCTTTATATAATCCTATCATTCCTTCCTGAATTGTGTCGTCGTGATCGGCTCCGTGGAGAAAATAAGATTTGGCTTTAAAGTGAACTAAGTATTCGTATTTATTGATGAGGAAAACTTGAGCGTGCTCGTCGCCTTTTTGAGCGAGCTTAACAATTTGATCGTCGGTTAAGTTATTGTAAATATGTTTTGCGCTTTTGGGAGGTCGGGGTGCTGTTTGTTTTTCTGTTTGCAAAACTACCTCCGGTTAAGTTGTAAAAACATTTAAAGTTAGTATAATAAACAAATTTTAATTTGTATATAGTATTTGAAAAAAAATTTTAAAAAAAATAAAATTAAGATATAACTCCCTAACCCGAACAAGTCGGAACTAAAAATCACAAGTTGCAAGTCACAGGTCACAAGTCCAGCCGTTGCGAGTAACCATCCCTCAGTCATTGCGAGTTACCAACCTCGCCTACGGCTGGGTAAGTCAGGAAACGAACCCTAAATGTCACTCCCGCGAAAGCGGGAGTCTAGGCTCTGGATTCCCAATCAACAGACTGGGTCACAATGTAGTTGCCTGATTTATCAGGCAGTATATATAGCTCAATAAATTGAGCAACTACAATATGTTGTGGGTGGCTAAACCATAATGTGAATTGTGACCCAGTCTGCAAGTTGGGAATGACAAAGAGCGGTTTGTTATTAGAAGCCAAAGGCAACGCGGCAATCCCTTTTGAGATCGCCACGGTCGCTTCGCTCCCTCGCGATGACGACTTCGGACTTCCCTACCTTCCTGTCTACTATCTACTTCCCTAAGACCTACACCCTAGAGCCTATGACCTATCTCACGTTTCACGCCTTACGTTAATATGTCTATAAAGATAGTTGACAATGATACACTCAATATTTATAATAATAATATATTAAACTTGAGGAGTGAGTATTAAATGAGCAAGCCAATAGGTATTGATTTGGGCACAACCAATTCTTGTGTAGCAACTCTTGAAGGAGGAGAAGCAGCCGTTATTCCAAACGCAGAAGGAGGAAGGACAACACCTTCTATTGTGGCTATTACTAAGGACGGAGAAAGATTGGTAGGGGAAATCGCAAAACGCCAGGCTATTACTAATCCTGATAGAACAATCAGGTCAATAAAAAGAAAAATGGGCACATCGGAAACAAATGAAATTGACGGCAAGAAGTATTCGCCACAGGAAATATCCGCGATGGTTCTTCAAAAGCTAAAGAGAGACGCAGAAGCATATCTGGGCCACAAGGTAACAGATGCGGTTATAACAGTGCCTGCTTATTTCGATGACAGCCAGCGTCAGGCAACAAAAGATGCTGGAAAAATTGCTGGCTTAAATGTCTTAAGAATTATTAACGAACCAACAGCAGCAGCATTAGCTTATGGTTTAGACAAAGAACACGAGCAGACTATTTTGGTTTTTGATTTGGGCGGAGGAACATTTGATGTTTCATTGCTTGAAATTGGCGAAGGAGTGTTTGAGGTAAAGTCAACCAGCGGTGATACTCATCTTGGCGGCGACGATTGGGATCAGAGAATAATAGACTGGATGGCAGATGATTTTAAAGCAAAGTATGGCGTAGATTTAAGAAAAGACAAAATGGCAGCGCAGCGATTAAAAGAAGCGGCAGAAAAAGCAAAAATCGAGCTTTCAAGCACTACTTCAGTTAATATCAATCTTCCTTTTATCACAGCCGACCAAGAGGGTCCAAAACATCTTGATATGTCTCTTTCGCGGGCTGAGTTTAATAAGATGACAGCGGATTTAGTGGAACGATGCGTGGGTCCTTTTAATCAAGCAATGAAAGACGCAGGCTTGGAAGTTAAAGATATAGATCATGTAATTCTTGTGGGCGGGGTAACTCGTATGCCGGCTGTTCAGGATCTTGTTCGTAAACTGACAGGAGGAAGAGAACCTCACAAGGGAGTTAATCCGGATGAAGTCGTAGCAGTGGGCGCAGCAATTCAGGCTGGTGTGTTAAGAGGTGAGGTTAAAGATGTGCTTTTGCTGGACGTTACTCCTTTAACGCTTGGCATTGAAACAAAAGGTGGTATTTTTACTAAGCTGATAGAAAGAAATACAACTATACCAACCAAGAAGAGTGAAATATTTTCTACCGCAGAAGACAATCAAACCAGCGTTGATATTCATGTTCTTCAGGGTGAGCGGCAAATGGCTGCTTACAATAAAACACTGGGTCGTTTTCAACTAATCGGTATTCCGTCAGCTCCCAGAGGCATTCCTCAGATTGAAGTAACATTTGACATTGATGCTAATGGCATTGCTCATGTCTCAGCAAAAGATTTAGGCACGGGTAATGAACAAAAGATAACAATTACAGCCACAACTTCTCTTAACGATGAGGAAATAAACAAGATGGTGAAAGACGCAGAAGCTCATGCTGAAGAGGACAGAAAAAAGAGAGAAGAAGCTGAAATTAGAAACAATGCTGATAATCTGGTTTATTCAACAGAAAAATCTTTAAGAGACATTGGAGACAAGCTTGATTCAAGCGAAAAAGAAAAAATAGAAAAAGCGATCACTGAGGTAAAAGACGCATTGCAAGGCGCTGATGTGCAGAAGATTAAAACTGCTACAGATGATTTAATTCAGGCTTCTCATAAGCTCGCGGAGGCTATCTATGCTACTCAATCTGCTCAGCAAACAGCTTCATCGGCTGGAACAAAAGGCGACGGAGGATCTCAAGGCGAAGAAGAGGTTGTTGACGCTGATTATGAAGTAGTAGACGAAGGTAAGGATAAAGAACAAAATTAATAATATCCCTTCCCGAAAATTTTAAGAGGTGAAATAAATGACAGAAGACAGAAGACAGAAAACAGAAGACAGAGAGCAGAAGACAGAGGAAGCAAAAGAAGAAACAATAACTATTAAAATATCTGAATATGAAAAATTAAAAAATGATCTTGGTGAAAAAGAAACACAACTCAAAGATTATTTAGACACACTTCAACGACTTAAGGCTGAGTTTGAGAATTACAGGAAGAGAATTTTAAAAGAACAATCCCAGTTTCTTGAGACAGCGGCGCAGGATTTGATAATTAAAATTCTTCCCGTTTTAGACAATTTTGAATTGGCGCTTTTTGCTGCCGAAGAGACAAAAGATTATCAAAAGTTGATTAGAGGAATCGAAATGGTTTACGGGGAATTTAAGGAGATTTTGGGCAAAGAAGGCTTAGAGCAGATTGAAGCAAAAGATCAGGTGTTTAATCCTGAGGTTCATGAAGCTGCCATGCAGGTTCACAGCGAAGAACACAATGAAAATGAGGTTGTTGATGTATTAAGGAATGGGTATCTGTTTAAAGGAAAAGTTCTTCGGCCGGCAATGGTGAAAGTTGCCAGAAAATAAGTGGTGAATATTTTGAATGGAAAAGATTATTATAAAATTTTAGGTGTATCAAAAGATGCTAACCGGAACGAAGTAAAAAAAGCATATAGAAAATTAGCAAGAAAATATCATCCTGACGCAAATCCGAACAACAAAGAAGCCGAAGAGAAATTCAAAAAAGTTTCTGAGGCATATGAAGTTTTAAGCGACGAGAAAAAAAGAAAAGAATACGATGAGGCTTCAAGAATGTTTGGTCAAGGGGGACACGGAGGATTCAGGCCCACGGGATTTGAGGATATTTTTGCTACAGGCGCTGGATTTAGTGATGTATTTGATATTTTTACTCAGGGAAGAACTACAAAACGACCAGAAAAAGGAAGAGATCTTTATTATAATATCAGACTTTCTTTTTTTGATGCCATAAGGGGAGTTGCCACTAAAATAAATGTTTCGCGAGAGAATATTTGCTATCAGTGCGGCGGAAGCGGCGCCAGACAAGGCACTTCACCAAAAATGTGTCCTACCTGCAAAGGGAAAGGGGTTATTTCTCAAAATCAGGGATTTTTCAGCATTAATCATCCCTGTGAAACTTGTTTAAGTAAAGGTGTGGTAATTGATAGTCCTTGTCTTACTTGCAGGGGCACAGGAAGAGCAACTGAAACAAAACCTCTTACGATAAAAATTCCAGCCGGCGTTAATAATGACAGCAAAATAAAAATTAAAAATAAAGGCGAAGCTGGTATAAGCGGCGGTCCGCCGGGAGATCTTTTTATAATAACAAAAGTTGATTCTCACCCTCTCTTTAAAAGAAAGAAGAGTGATATTTATTTAGACCTGCCGTTAAGTTTTAGCGAGGCGGTTTTAGGTACAACTGTGAAAATTCCAACAATAGATGGTTTCATTTCTTTGAAAATCCCGCCGCGAACACAAAACGGGAAGATTCTTAGAATTAAAGATAAAGGAGCGCCGAAACTTGGCGGTGAGGGTCGAGGCGATATGTACATTGTGGTCAATATTGTAATTCCTGACAAGCTAAACGAAAAGGAAGAAAGTCTTATAAAAGAGCTGTCAGATTTTAATGAAGGCGAAAAGATTAGAAAAGATGTTTTTAAAAGTGGTGAACAAAGATGAGCAAAACGGATAGTCATCCTGTATATATTATAAGTATTGCCGCGAAGTTGGCAAAAGTTCATCCTCAGACATTAAGAATTTACGAGAGGAAAGGGCTGCTTGCTCCTTCGAGGACAAGGAAGAAAAGACGCATGTATTCTGATGAAGACATAGAATGCTTGGGATATATTCAGGAATTAACTCAGAAGGAAAAAGTAAATTTAGCAGGCGTTAAAATTATTATGGAATTACGTGAAGAAATTAAAAAGATGGAAGAATTTATGGAAACGAAAGCAAAAGAATTTGATGCTATCAAAGAAGAGATGGAAAGAGAAATAAATTCTCTGCATCGTCGTTTTTCTCCAAAACTGGAGAAAGCAGTAAAAGGTATTATTGTTAAGTTTTGAATGTTTAACATAAAGAAAAGAAGTGATAGATAAAATGTGGGATAAGTTTACGGAAAAAGCAAGAGAAAGTATTGTTCAGGCTCAGAAAATTGCCGAACAATATCAAAATCAGCAGGTTGAAACAGAACATCTTTTGCTTTCTTTATTAACTCAGGAAGCGGGTATTGTCGGATCGATCTTAAGAAAAATGGAAGTAAATATTGATGAATTAAAAAATGAAGTTGAAAGCAAGATAAATAGCTTTCCAAAGATTTATGGAGCGCAAACCGCAGAGGTATATCTATCTGTTAATTCAAGAAGAGTGTTTGATAAAGCATTTGCTGAAGCTGAAAAGATGAAGGATGAGTTTGTAAGCACAGAACATCTTCTTGTGGCGATCTGTGAAACAGGCGGATGGTCATCTGACATTTTAAAAAAATATAAAATTGACAAAACCAGTATTTACAATGCTCTTAAAAATATAAGAGGTGGCCAGAGAATTACTGATCAAAATCCTGAAGAAAAATATCAGGCTCTTGAAAAATATGGCAGAAATCTTACGGACCTTGCAAGATTGAATAAATTAGATCCGGTAATCGGAAGAGATGATGAAATAAGAAGAGTAATGCAGGTATTGTCAAGGCGCACAAAAAACAATCCTGTTTTGATTGGTGAGCCGGGTGTAGGTAAAACTGCTATAGCGGAAGGTTTAGCACAGAGGATTATAAGTGGAGATGTGCCTGAGGGACTTAAGAACAAAACAGTTGTTGCGTTAGACATAGGCGCTTTAGTTGCCGGATCGAAGTATCGTGGAGAATTTGAAGAAAGACTAAAAGCGGTTTTGAAAGAAATAAGCAGGTCTGAAGGTGAGATTGTTTTGTTTATTGATGAGCTTCATACGTTAGTGGGAGCAGGCGCTGCTGAGGGAGCTGTTGACGCGGCTAATATGTTAAAGCCAATGCTGGCTCGCGGTGAACTAAGATGTATTGGCGCTACTACTATTGATGAATACCGCAAGCATGTTGAAAAGGACGCGGCCCTGGAACGAAGATTCCAGCCAATTTTAATTGATGAGCCTTCTGTAGAAGATACAATTGCTATCCTGAGAGGATTAAAGGAACGATATGATGTCCATCATGGTGTCAGGATTCAGGACACGGCCTTGGTTTCAGCCGCTGTTCTTTCAAGCCGTTACATTACAGATCGTTTTCTGCCAGACAAGGCAATTGATTTAATAGATGAAGCGGCTTCCAAGTTAAGAATAGAAATTGATAGCATGCCGGTGGAAATTGATGAGATTGAACGACGGGTAAAACAATTAGAAATAGAAAGACAGGCTCTTAAAAAAGAAAAGGATGCAGTCTCCAAAGAAAGACTTTTGAAGCTGGAAAAAGAATTAGCTGATTTGAAAGAAAAAAACTCTCAGATGAGAACCCATTGGATAAACGAGAAAAAGATAATTGGCCGCATCAGGGAAATTAAAGAGAAGATTGAGTCAAAAAAAACAGAAGAACAGACGTCGGAGAGAGCTGGTGATTTAGAAAAAGTTGCCAGAATAAGATATGGCGAATTAGTTGATTTAGAAAAACAGCTAATCGAAGAAAACGATAAATTAGTTAAGCTGCAGAAGGACAATAAAATGCTTAAAGAAGAGGTGGACGAAGAAGATATTGCAGAAGTTGTTTCCAAATGGACCGGCATTCCTGTTTCAAAATTAATGGAAGGCGAAGTAGAGAAACTGATTCATATGGAAGAGCGGTTAAGAAAAAGAGTTGTTGGACAGGACGAAGCGATAAGCGCAGTTTCTAATGCAATCAGGAGAGCGCGGACAGGTCTTGGTGATCCAAGTCGTCCGATTGGTTCATTTTTGTTTTTGGGTCCAACAGGTGTTGGCAAAACAGAACTGGCAAGAACTCTTGCTGAATTTCTTTTTGATGACGAGCGCTCGATGATACGTCTGGATATGAGTGAATATATGGAGAAATATACAGTTTCCCGATTAATAGGCGCTCCTCCCGGTTATGTTGGTTATGAAGAAGGCGGGCAATTAACTGAGGCAGTAAGGAGAAGACCATATTCTGTTGTTTTGCTTGATGAAACAGAGAAAGCTCATAATGATGTTTTTAATGTTTTGCTTCAGATACTCGACGAAGGAAGATTAACAGACGGGCATGGAAGGACTGTTGATTTTAAAAATACTGTAGTAATAATGACTTCAAACATAGGAAGTCAATGGATATATCAATTAAGTGATAAAAAAGAAATTACGCAAAAGATAATGGATGTTTTAAAAAATCAGTTAAGACCCGAATTCTTAAATCGAATTGATGAAATAATAATATTTAATGGATTAAACATAGAAGAGATAACTGAAATAGTTGATATTCAGGCGCGGGTTTTGGTTGAAAGACTTGCAGAAAAAAATATTGATTTAACTATAACGCCTGCCGCGAAAGAATTTCTGGCGCTTAATGGTTTTGATCCAGCTTATGGCGCTCGTCCATTAAAACGGGTAATTCAGCGGTTAATTCAGGATCCTGTTGCTTTAAAATTGCTGGAGGGAGTTTTTAAAGAGGGAGATAAAATAATTGCTGATTCTAAAGATGGAAAGATGGTATTTAGAAGCGGCAACGAAGCGCTAGTTTAAAATATTTGACATGCTCCAATTTCTTATTGACATTTTAGAATAAATTAGAGTAGAATATGGAACACGCTAAGTAGTTTAATTGTTTCAGAAAGTGGTCAAAGATATAATGTAATTATCGCAAGAAGGGCTCGCTATGAAAAAAAGAATTGGTTTAGTGTTTATCCTTATAGGAATTATTATAATACTATTCCCCTACATAACAAACCTCTATGCATATCAACAGCAAGCAGTTTTAAAAAAACAGTTTAATGCTTCAAAAAAAATACTTAGAAAAACTAAAACTATTAAGAAAACCAAAATCAAAAAACCTCATTTGCTTAGAAAGAGCAAATCTGCTAGAAAACTTAAACTTAAAAAATCCCGTTTATTTAAAATAATCATTCCGAAAATTGGCTTGAACTCAATTGTGCTTGAAGGAGCAACTTCAAAAAATTTAAGCAAAGGACCTGCTCGCTTAACAGAAAGTTTTCCTGTTGGTGAAAATGGAAACAGCGTTATTACTGGACATAGAGTGTCTTATGGCGCGCCTTTTCGTAGATTGGATCAACTAAATAATGGTGATGAAATATTTATCAGTACGCCGGAAAGAGATTTTAAGTATGTTGTTTTTGATAAAAAGATTGTTGATCCGAAGAACATTGGTGTTCTTGCTTCAAATGGCGAACCAAAATTAACGCTAACAACGTGCAGTCCAATTTATTCTGCAAGAGAAAGACTTGTTATAATGGCAAGGCTGTTTTGATACATATTTTCAGTAAAGGATTTTTCTTAAGATGAAAGCCAAGAACAGACTAAATGACCTAAGAACAAAAAAATCTTTTCTTATAATTTTTTTATTAAGTTTTTTATCCTTAATTATTTTTAACACTTCTGCTGTTTTTGCTGAAACGGCTTCTGTTTCCATTACAACTCCTTTTACGATTCTAGAACCGTCCACTTCTTCGCCTGCAGACAAAGATGGTCCGTTAAACAATAAAAGCAATGCTGATCCAGACGAAGGAATACTTGGAGCAAAAATTGTTCTTTCAGACACTGTTTATGATGCTACCGTTGAATTGATAGTAAATCATGGTTTAGATGGGGTTGCGGATATTTTGATTGATGATGATAACCCCCGTTTAGTGGGAACTTATAGCGCCGGTACACATTATGTTTACTGGAGCTTAAATAAAGATCAATTAGCTGCTCTTAAAAATAACCTTGAGAGTTTCTGGGTTAAGCTTAGATATTCTTTAACCCCCGGAGGATCATTAGAACCGCCTGTATATTCAGACTGGTATTCTGTAAATTTAGATAATTCTGCAAGCATTAATCAAAACGCACTTGATTTTATTGAATCTTATCCAGTCGCAGTCTCTGCCCAGCCGGGAGAGAATTTTGAAGTGGTTGCAAAATATCGCGAGAGCGCAACCTTTAATACTCTAATCGCTCAGGCTTATTACGGCGGAGAAAAAGTGAGATTAAATCATCTTACAATATATTATTATGATGATTTTGATCCAGGATCTGTTCAGTCAGGGTTACCACCTTCTCCTGCTACTCAGGTTTATTCAGACACTCCCTACATAGGTGGTACCAGCGGAATATCTATACCGACCACTTTGAGCAACAAAGATTATTGGATTGTAAAATACGACTTTACGGTTCGTGAATATGGATCTTTTTCTGTTTTTCCTTACATCCAGGCAAAAACAGGTTGTGAGTGGAAATTAGACACAGGATACGTTGAAGTTGAAGCTCTTCCGGGAGCAATTACCG
The DNA here is from genome assembly GCA_016208465.1 of Actinomycetota bacterium. Classification (GTDB taxonomy): domain Bacteria; phylum Actinomycetota; class Aquicultoria; order JACQXZ01; family JACQXZ01; genus JACQXZ01. The sequence continues at coordinate 4,570 of JACQXZ010000031.1, read as the reverse complement.
GATTTAAGTTTAACGATTTAAATGGAAATGGTATTTGGGACAAAAGCTCTGAAGCTGGATTGTCGGGTTGGACGATTATTCTTAAAAAGATTGACGGAACAGTTATTGGGACAACTACAACTAATGCAGACGGGGCGTATTATTTTAACAATGTCAAACCGGGAAATTACAAGATTGAAGAAGAAATCCAGCCGTATTGGGTTAACAAAACAGGAAATCCGGTGAGCGTAACAGTTGTTGGTGGTGAAACATCGATAGTTGATTTTGGAAACAAAAAAATCACCCCGGCAATTACAATTACTAAAACCGCTGACAAGACAACAGTTCATCAGGGAGAAACAGTCACCTATACCTACACCGTTACCAATACTGGAGACGATCCTTTAATTAACGTCAACATCGAAGACGACATCTTAGGACACATTGCTGGTCCATTTGACTTGGCCCCAGGTGAGACTAAAACCTTCACCAAAGAGACTGTTTTAAACCAGACCACGACTAATACTACCATTGTGATTGCTTCAGATTCTTTAGGAGGAGAAGTAACTGCCACTGACACAGAAACAGTTAAAGTTATTCTTCCGACTAACATAGTTACAGCCACTGGCACAGATTCATTAGGAGGAACAGTTACAGATACTGATACAAAAACAGTCATTGTCATCAGTCCAAAGATAGAAATTACCAAGACAGTTAACAGGACAACAATTTACAAAGGAGAAAAAGTCACCTATACCTACACCGTTAAAAACACAGGAGACGATCCTCTAATTAATGTCACTCTAACAGATGATAAATTAGGCCAGATAACAGAACCATTTAACTTAAACCCAGGTCAGGAAAAAACCTTTACCAGAGAAAACATTGTTTTAAACCAGACCACCACTAACATAGTTACAGCCACTGGCACAGATTCATTAGGAGGAACAGTTACAGATACTGATACAAAAACAGTCATTGTGGAAATATTGCCTTCTCCACCCCCTCCACCTCCGCCCGGCGGAGAAGCAAAGAGGGAACTCTCGATAGAAAAGTTGGTGGACAAAACAATTGTAAGTCCGGGTGAGACACTGGTTTATACAATAAATTATAAAAATATAGGAGAAGTTGAAGTTACCAGTGCTGTTATAACTGATAAATTACCAACAGGAGTTACATATATCCAAGGCAGTGCGAGCAACAATGGAGTTTATGATCCAGCCACCAATACTATAGTTTGGAATATCGAAAAACTACCTGCTGGAGCAGGCGGGAAGCTAACTTATGAGGCAAAGGTAAACAGTGATGCAAGCGGTACAATCAGAAATGTTGTTTCAATCAGAAGCACAGAAACTCCTACGCCGAAAGAAGCATCGGTGGATTCATCGGTCGTAGTGGTAGTCCCCATAATTATTACCGCTTCTCAGCCCGTTGTTGTCCAAGAAGCTCCTGTGACTATACCTAAAATTAAAGAATTGCCATATACAGGAATGAATTTACCGTTGTTGTTCCTGGTAGGAGGAATTTTTATTGTAATAGGCGTTGTTTTGAGAAGACATTCAGGTGTTGATTGATTTTATTTATTAGAAACTCCAAATAACTCAAAAGTCAAAATTCAAAACTAGCCAGAAGCCTATTTTTAATTTCTTCTCTATCTCAATTCTCTATTTCTTATAGACCAAAATAGACCAAACTCCACACTATCGATTTTAGCGGTTTTAAGTTTTTACTTATGGTTTTACCTTTTGCATTTTGAGTTTCGACTTTAATCCCTATCACCCACAACCCCTTACCTATCTAATTTTCTCTATCTTTTTTATTTTGTTAAAAAATGGAAAAAACCTGCCGATATATGCCGATATAAAAATTTGCAGATTGAATAAAAAAGGTGGTTCGAGTGAAAAAACAAAGAATATTAAAAATAAGCGTTGTTTTAGCAGTCACTTTTTTGTTTTTGGTGTCCAATATTAATTGGTCTCTTGCTGAGGATGTGTTAAAAGGCGATGAGCAAAGAATGCTGGACCTTATTAATCAGGAAAGAGCAACAAGGAATCTGAAACCATTGACGGTTGATCCGGCAGTAACAATTGTGGCAAGAAACCATAGTGAAGAAATGATAAGACTGGAGTATTTTTCTCACGAAAGTCCTGTTTCTGGTGGTCTTGAATTAAGAATTAAAAATGGCAATATTAAAAACTGGAAATTTTTGGGAGAAAACTTAGCTGGCGCTCAAAGCGTTGAGATTGCTCATAGCGCTTTAATGAATAGCGAAAAACATAAAGAAAACATTCTCAATCCTGAATATATACATATAGGAATTGGCGTAGTGGATGGAGGCCGATATGGAAAAATGTTTACGCAGAATTTTATTAAATATATTATTGAAGAAAATAAGCCTGCTTCAAGTCAATCGGGGCTGATCGGCCCAAACAAAAAAGAAGAAAATAATAATTTGGTTGTTAGAAAAGCAAAGCCTCATGTGTTGGCAAAAAGAAGAATTAAAAGATTTTAGATTTAAATTGCGGTTTTAGTTTAATAAGACGTTTGGATAGATGAATTTTTCCATCCGAAGTAATAATTACTCCGTCAATATCATCGCTTTTATTGATGAAACTTAATCCTCTTTTGTAACCCATAACAAAAATAGCAGTGGAAAGAATATCTGATTCTGCGTTACTTCTTGAGGTTATTATTGTGACACCCACTATTCCTTTTGCGGGCATTCCTGTTTTTGGAGAGAGAATATGATGATAGCGGACGCCGTTCTTAATAAAAAACTTTTGGTAATCTCCGGAAGCGCTGATGCTTTTGTTTTTCAATAAGAGAGTTCCTATAATCTCAGATTTTTTTCGAGGGTTTTGGATACCAATTGCCCAATTTTTATTTGCCTTTTTTCCGATAACAGCAGTGGTGCTTTCAACAGAAACAAGCGCGTTTTTGATTCCCTGTTTTTTTAAAACATTTATAACCTTATCTACCGCATAACCTTTTGCGACTCCACCTAAATCTTAAGACATATTCTTTTTTAAAAAGCTTATTGTCTGGTTTTTTTGGTTAAGAGTTAAATATTCTGAACCCGTGTGGTTTAGAGCTTCTTTTAATTCAGATTGGGCGGGCACTTGTTTTTTGTCTTCAAAACCCCATAGGGAAACAAGAGAAGCAACCGTGACATCGAATGAGTTATTAGTAATAGAGCTATATTTTTTACTTAAAGATAACATTCTAAATAAATCTTTGCTTACTTTTATGTTATATTTTTCTGGCTTTTTGTTAATTTTTGAAATTTCACTGTCGGGGTCAAAATTATTTGAAATTCTATCTATTTTTTTTATTTCTTCCAAAGCAGTTTTAACAGCCTTTTGCCCCGGTTTTTTTTCTGCGTCATATATTTTTATTGTTACAAGAGTATCCATTAAAAATGATTCTTTGACATAGACGTTTTTTGATTCATTCGTTTCTTTTGTTCTAAACAGAATGATGCTTAAAAAAACAGCTAATATTATAATTATTAAAATAAATTTTCTTGACAAAGAAAATCCTCCGGTTTTTAAAGGAATAAATAAAAATATATTAGAATAATTGTAACTAGTCTATCATATTTTTATGAAAAAGTTGATTGAGCTAAGATTAAATCAAAAGTAAAAAATCAAAAATAAAAATGACAAATCAAAATTCAAAAATAAGCCCGAAAGATTACAGGCTTTTAATTAAGAAAAATGAAAAAGGATAGCTAAATAATTAGCCTTTTGTACATTTACACCGAAAGGCAGGAAATAATTTTTAATTTTAATATGTATTTTTTATCTTTGATTTTTGATTTCTATAACAGAGGACATATTTATAATTACTGATTGTTTTAACTTGGATATGGAAAAACCTATTTTTACAGGGGATGGTTATGCTTAAAACAAAAATAAGAATATTTGTAGTTTCTGTAGTTATTCTGTTAAGTGTTCATATTTTCCCAACATATGCATCTGCCGCTTTGAATGTTTCAGATCCTTCCAGTTTTATCAAAGAAAAATACGATGATTATTTATATATTCCTCCAGTTGGTTTTGCTTCAAAGGAACATTATTTTGTAATGGGCGCGCCGGCTAATGTAAAAATTGAATTTTTTGGGTCAGGAGTACATGCTTTGCGATTATTTGTAGAAAATTCTTATGAGAGCCTTATGGGATCAACTAATCCATACAACAGAGATAATTTTAAGACATTGGATTTAGATTTAAAGCCGGGGCGGCATAAGATTAGAATTATAGGAACAGATGTCTTTTCTAATGTGTTTTTGTTTTACACATTAGCCATAAATCATCCACAGCCGTCCCCAATAATAGAATCATTGATTCCAGCAAATGGTTCAATTGTTAGCCGTATTGTTAAATTAGGAGTTTATTCCAATAATGATATGGCAGAAAATCCATTGATTTCAAGCGTTGATGTGTTGGTGGATAATAATTTGGTTGAAACAATAATGTTTCCGCCTTTTGAGTATAATTGGGATACTTCTATCTGGCCTAATCAGTATCACGCAATTGAGTATAGAGCTTATGATTTTCTTGGCCGTTATTATCCTTTGAACACAAATGTT
>JACQXZ010000039.1 GCA_016208465.1 Actinomycetota bacterium | reverse complement strand
TTCAGGATGATGTTTTTTTAAAATTTTAGCAATTTCAAGACTGCCGTGAGCATGAGGAAGCCAGTGAAGGTCAATTCCAAAAGCAACCGCGCTCAATGACTGGATGAATTTTTCAACGTCAAAGGATGGATTTTTTAACATCTTAAAAGCAAGATTAATAATTCTGACGTTATAACCAAATCTTTGAAGATATTCAGCAATTGCGGTAAAACCAAAAGGATACATTTCAAAAACAGGGCTTGATGGAACAACGTCGCTTACCGGACCGTGCATTATTGAGAGTTCTCTAAAATCATACACGCTTGGCGCGTGAAGAAGAATTAAGTCGGGTTTTGTCATTTATACCTCTTTTGATTGATATTAAACATTTAATATTAAACATTAATAAAAAGGTATTTGTAAAGGATTTATTTAATTAGAGAAGAAATGAATTTATAGATATAAAAAGGGATGAGATATATGGGTAAGATAAAATGGCTTTTTGCTTTAATAGTGTTATTATTTATTACTTTTGCGGGAAAAATTGTTGATCTTTACACCGAATGGCTCTGGTTTAAAGAAGTTGGCTTTACATCTGTTTTCGTGAAAACCTTGTTTCTTCAGATTGCTCTTGGTATTGGCGGAGGATTAATTTTCTTTCTTTTTCTCGGAGCCAACATTTTGCTTGCTCGGCATTTTGCTCCAAAATATACAATTTATTCAGACGATGACGTTGTCAGTAAGCTGAGAGCGTATTTTCAGATGGCAGCTCAAAAATACAGAACAACGGTTAATTTTTATTTCAATCTGATTCTTTTTACAGTTATTTTCCTCTTTAGTCTTGGCGCTGGGCTGGATATGAGTGGAAGATGGAATGATGTTTTAAGGTTTTTAAATCAGGTTTCATTTAAATCAGTAGATCCCATCTTTAATCGTGATATTGGTTTTTACGTTTTTACTTTGCCAATTTATCAATACCTGCGTTCGTGGGCGCTTTTTCTTCTGGTGATGACAACCCTGGTTTCTGTTTTTGTTCATCTTTTTGATGGGGCAATTCGATTTAGGAGAGGACTCTCTTTCGCTCCTTATGTTAAAGCGCATCTTTCTTCGCTGGTGGGATTAATATTTTTAGTAATCGCGTTTAGTTATCGTCTTAATATGTTTGAACTGATGTATTCTTCGCGCGGAGTTATTTATGGAGCCGGCTATTCAGACATTCACGCTCAGCTTCCCGCTTTAAAAATTCTAACGTTTATCGCGGTTGGATGCGGCGCTTTGTTGTTAATAAATATTTACTTGCGCGGTTTTGCTTTTCCCATAGCAGGAGTGTCCATACTTATTATTTCTTCAATTTTAGTTGGAGATATTTATCCGTCAATAGTTCAGCAATATCAGGTTTCTCCAAACGAAATAGAAAAAGAAAAACCTTATATCAAGTTAAGCATAAAAGGAACCAGAGAGGCTTACGGTCTTACCAACATCAAGGAAAGAGAATTTCCGGCAAATGAAAATTTAACGATTCAGGATATCGCGAAAAATGAAGCAACTATTAATAATATCCGTCTCTGGGACTGGCGTCCTTTAAATAAAACCTATAATCAAATTCAGGGCATCAGGCCTTATTATAAATTTAACGACGTGGACGTTGATCGCTATTACATAGATGGAAAATATCGGGAAGTGACGCTTTCCGCTCGTGAATTATCATCAGATCAGTTGCCCGAAGGCGCCAGAACATGGATCAATGAACATATTGTTTATACTCATGGATACGGAGTTGCCTTAAATACAGTGAGTGAAGTGACCCCAGACGGATTGCCGCGGCTTTTAATTAAGGATATTCCTCCAGTTTCATCGGTTGATCTGAAAATAACCCGTCCGGAGATTTATTATGGAGAAATTGCCAGTGATTATGTAATTACAAAAACAGAAACGCAGGAGTTTGATTATCCAAGGGGTGACGCTAATAAGTATACAACTTATCAGGGGAAGGGCGGTGTTCCTCTTGATTCGTTTCTTACAAGAGTCGCGTTTGCTTTAAAGTTTTCAAGCCTGAAATTATTTTTAAGTGATACGATTACGGAAAAAAGCAGAATTTTGTTTAATCGGCCAATTCAAAACAGAGTCAATACAATCGCGCCATTTTTAAGCTATGACTCAGATCCTTACATAGTCATATCCAAAGACGGCAAACTTTACTGGATGATGGATGGATATTCTTTGACTGATATGTATCCTTACTCAAAACCATTTGGTGGAAGCGGCTATAATTATATTCGTAATTCGGTTAAGGTTGTGATTGATGCTTATAATGGAGACACCAATTTTTATATAATTGATAAGAATGATCCAATTCTTGGCGCGTACAAAAAAGCGTTTCCCAAATTATTTAAGTCTTTTGACGCAATGCCCTCTGATTTGAAAAATCATATCAGGTATCCAGAAGATTTATTTAGAATTCAAACCAGAATGTACGCGCTTTATCATATGAAAGATCCGCAGGTATTTTATAACAAGGAAGATTTGTGGAATATCCCCAACGAGATTTATGGACAAAGCCAGCAGGAGATAGAGCCTTATTATGTTACGATGAAATTGCCTGAAGAGAAACAGGCGGAGTTTATTTTAATGACTCCTTTTACTCCATCAACCAAGAATAATATGATTGCGTGGATGGCGGCAAAGAGCGACCCGGACAACTATGCTCAGCTTTTGGTATATAAATTTCCGAAACAGAAACTGATTTATGGTCCAATGCAGATCGAGGCTCGGATTGATCAGGATTCTGAGATCTCAAAACAGCTTACCTTATGGAGCCAAAAAGGCTCTCAGGTTATCAGAGGAAATTTACTGGTTATTCCGATAGAACAATCGTTGCTTTATGTCGAACCGCTTTATTTGCAGGCCGAACAAAGTGAATTGCCGGAATTAAAACGAGTAACAGTCATATATGGTTCAAAAATTGTAATGGAACAAACTTTGGAAGAGGCTCTTCAAAAAGTCTTTGTCGGAGCGGCGTCTTCAACGGCTCCCGCAAAGCCATCCGAAGAAAAAGTCTCTGTGTCAGATTTAATCAAGCAAGCATCGGATTATTTTAACAAAGCCCTGGAATATCAGAAACAGGGTGATTGGTCTGGCTATGGCGAGCAGATAAAGAATCTTGAAGATACGTTGAAGTCATTGAAGGAGAAAGCGGAGTAATTTAGTAGAACAGGCGTCTCGCCTGTTCTTAAAGGTGAATATATGCAGGATGTTACTATGATGGCATCAGAATTGAAAGAATTTCAGCAAAATATTAGCGGTATTGATACCTTTTATCTTCACAGCGGCAGAGGTCAGCCAATAGTTTTTCTGCATGGTGTTCCCAGTTTTTCTTATCTCTGGCGGAAAGTAATGCCTTTTCTAGAGTCTGATTTTTCAGTATATGCCCCGGATCTGCCGGGGTATGCCCGTTCTGAAAATCTTCCTGATTTTAGCTTAAAAAATTATTCTAAATGGCTTTTTGATTTCTGCGATTTTATTGGAAAAGACGAAAAAATAGATTTAGTTATTCACGATGTCGGCGGTCCTGTTGGTCTTGCCTTTGTTCTTGAGTATCCCGAAAAAATCAATCGTCTGGTGATTATGGATACAGTTGCTTCTTCCAAAGATCTGCCACTCTCAATGAAAATTGTGATAAATCCGGGTGTTGTCTGGGCTTATCTTAAGTTAACCAACAGGGCGATTTTTAAATGGATAATGAAACTGGCTGTTTGCCAGAAAGACAAACTGGATGATGAAACGATTAACCGCTATTATCAGGTATTTTTGCGGGATAAAAAAGATCGTACTACAGCTAAGATATTTGAAGTATTAAAAGCTGAGTTAGATAAAACAGTAGGAGAAAATATTTCTAAGATAAATTGCCCCACTTTAATTTTATGGGCTGAAAAAGATTTTATTCTTCCTCTTTCGTGGGCTGAAAGCATTAAAGCGCGGATCAAAAACTCAACCTTAAAAACTTTGCCCAACTGCGGTCATTTCTCTCAGGAAGAAGAACCTGAATTGATAGCAAGGCATATCAAAGAATTTTTAGATTCTCCATAATCACCAATTCCTCGATGATTTGTGTCAGAGTCCATATTGTTCTATCCTTTTGACAGAAAACTTCTTTCTATTTCAATTCCTTGACAGAAAGCATGATGTTAAAAATCTTTAATTTGCGTATGTTATAATATGAATCAAAAATAATGCGTGTCAAATGGAAAAATTTATAGAATTTTACGCTATATGCAGGCTTTACGGAGAAGGAAAAAATAATGTTTGAATATTTAAGTTGAAAAACTGTTCAGGATAAAGTGGAGAGTTGTATGAAATATAAATTATTTGTCAGCGCCAATCAAAAAGAACTAAAAGTTGAGCGGTTTGCTGTTAAAGAAGTAATTAATGACAATTCCGTTCTTCGCAGTTATTTTGATGTTTTTCTGTTTGAGGATCTTCCTGCAAAAGGTAAATCCGCGCTCTTAACCTATCTGAAAAACGTTGCTGATAGTGATGTATATATTTGCATAATTGGGAACAATTACGGAGACAAGGGCAAGGATAATCTTTCTGCGACTGAACGGGAATTCAGGCATTTTCTGAAATCTAAATCAAAGGGAGATATTATTGCTTTTATTAAAGGCAGTTCAGATGAAGATAAAAATCGGGATTCTGATACACAAAATTTTTTAAAAACTATAAAATCATCATTTATCTATAAACGGTTTAAGAATATTGATGATTTAAAAACGCAGATTCTTAATAGCCTTATCTCGTTTCTGGATGATAAAGGAGAATTTAATAAAGTTTCCTTTGATAAAGCTGTTCGCAAAGATCTTGGTTATGATGCTATTGATGAAAAAGCAGTAAAAGATTTTCTACAAAATCGAGCGATTAAACTTAAGGTTTCAATTCCTGATATTTCAATTAAAAACTTTCTTATTGATACATTAAAAGTAGTAAAAAAAGAAAATGGTAATTTACATCCAACCAATACGGCCCTGCTTTTCTTTGGCAAAAATCCCACTGAATATATATCACATCATGAAATCCGCATTGCCCGGTTTAAGGGAAATACAAGGCTGGCGATGATTGATTCTCAGGAAATTAAGGGGACAATTTATAAAATGCTGGATGATGTGGAAAACTTTTTTAAAAGAAATACGCGATTAGCAAATAAGATTGTTGAATTTAAACGTGTTGATATACCGGAGTATCCATATGAAGCAATACGCGAAGCGATCATTAATGCAATTGCTCATCGAGATTACACACGTCGTGGAGCGCCTGTTATGGTATCAATCTTTGATGATCTTGTTGAGGTAAGAAATCTGGGAGGGCTTTTACCCGGGCTCAATATTAAAAAACTGGAAGGAAATCACGTTACACGTAACGAGACAATCTGTAACATCTTTCATGAAACAATGGATATGGAGCGTTTTGGCACAGGGATAGGCAAGATGAAGAAGTTGATGAAAGAACACGGACTTTCGGCGCCTGACTTATCAGAAGAGGGCGATTTTTTTGTTGCTAAATTTTATGGACCCGGAGAGAAGATTTTGGATCTGGTATCTGGCATTCCGGAAGAGAGGCAAATTGATCTTAAAAAACTGGGATTAAATGAACGGCAGATTGAAGCATTGAGACTGATGGTGAATGAAAAGAAGACCATGACTAATGAGATGTATCAGTTGGTTAACAAGGTTTCGAGTCGAACTGCATTGCGTGACTTAAAGGGGCTTGTTGGATCTGGTCAGATAAAAACCGAAGGGATTGGTAAAGGGACAAAGTATATGGCCTAGATAGATGGCGCATATAATCAAAATATGGCGTATAAAATGGCGTATATTTATATGGCGTGAAAAAATCGATTATGGCGCATAAAGTGTCGGATAATGCAAGAAAGTGTCGGATAAATGTCCGAAAAACGGATGTCCGAAATAATCGAAAAATGTCCGGGATTCGCGTATGTTATAATATGAATCAAATGTAATATAAAAGAGTGATATTAAAATGTTTAAACTGCACTTAAATCCAGAAGATAAATCACGGCATGATTTAATCAATCCGGCTTTAGAAAAAGCAGGCTGGTTAGTTCAGCATTTTAGAACTGCGAATATTCATGAAACCAGAGGTGTTGCTGTTGAGTTCTTCCAAATGGGGATAGGTATTGGTGAAGCTGATTATGTCCTTTTCGTTAATGGCGAAGCCGTAGGTATTATTGAAGCGAAGAAAGAGGGAGAAACACTTATTGGCAAAGAGTTTCAATCAAACAGATATGCCAGAGGGTTCCCGGAAGATTTTCAATATATTGATTTGCCGCTTCCTTTTATTTATGAATCCACGGGCTCAGAAACCAGATTTACAAATTTATGGGATCCAAAACCAAGAAGCAGAGATGTTTTTAGCTTTCATAAGCCTGAGACAATTGAAACGTGGATTAAGGAAAGCAAAGAAACTTTAAGGAAAAGATTAACCCGCATGCCCGAACTTGATAATCCTCTCTTATGGAAAGCGCAGGAGAAAGCCATTGGAAATCTTGAGGAATCTTTAAGCGGCGCAAAACCGAGAGCATTAATCCAGATGGCTACAGGTTCGGGTAAAACATTTACAGCAGTGAATATTTGCTACAGGCTCGTCAGGTATGCCAACGCAAAGAAAATCCTTTTTCTGGTAGACAGGGGTAATCTTGGAACACAGACAATGCAGGAATTTGAAAACTTTATTATTCCTAAAGACGGCAGAAAGTTTACAGAGGTCTACAATGTACAGCATATGCAAAGCAATGTTATTGATGATGTCAGCAGAGTATGTATAGCAACCATCCAGAGAGTTTACTCAATGCTTAAAGGTGAAAAACAGCTCGATCCTGTATCTGAGCAAAAGTCAGGTTTTGAGGATGATTATTCATTAGAACCCGCGCCTGTTGAATATAATCCCGATATTCCAATTTCAATGTTTGATGTCATTATTATTGATGAATGTCATTGTTCCATTTACAAGCTCTGGAAGCAGGTTCTTGATTATTTTGACGCTAAAAAGCACTATCGCGTTTTTCAATAAAAATCTTGTTATGGAATATACGCACGAAGAAGCTGTCAGTCAGAATATTAATGTTGATTTTACAGTTTATGACATAAGGACAAAAATAACAAAAGACGGCTCTGTTATTCCAAGGGGCGAAACTGTTCAGAAACGTGATAAAAGAACAAGACACAAAAGATGGGAACAGCTTGAAGATGAAGTGGAATATAAACCGGAACAGCTTGACAGGGATGTTGTTTCAAAAGACCAGATTAGAACTATTATCCGAACATTTAAAGAAAAGGTAATGACAGAGATATTTCCGGGCAGAAAACATGTGCCAAAAACTTTAATTTATGCCAAAGATGATAATCACGCGGAAGAAATCGTGCAGATTGTAAGGGAAGAATTTGACGAAGGCAATGACTTTGCCGTAAAGATTACTTATAAGACAGAAGGCGAAAAGCCCGAAAACCTTATCCGGCAGTTCAGGAATGATTTTTATCCGAGAATAGCGGTTACGGTAGATATGATAGCTACAGGCACAGATATTAAGCCTCTTGAAATTGTTTTCTTTATGAGAAGCGTTAAGAGCAGGAATTATTTTGAACAGATGAAAGGAAGAGGCGTAAGGGTAATGAGAAACGATGATTTCAAAGCGGTTACCCCGGACGCTATGGCTAAAGAGAGATTTGTTATTATAGACGCGGTTGGTGTAACTGAAATCGAAGAGTTGAGCGAAACAAAGCCGCTTGAGCAAAACCCTTCTGTTACATTTGAAAAACTGCTTAAATCAGTAAGATTCGGGAAGCCGACTAAAGAAAAACTTTCTTCAATCGCGGGAAGGCTTGTAAGGTTAGAGAAAAAATTGACAGAAGAGCAGGTTAAAGAAGTTTTTGAAATAACAGACGGAAAGAAATTGTCAGACTTTGCTCATAATTTTATTGTTGCTATAGACGAAGACAGAACTCTTCATAATTTGCGGAAAGAAAAGGGTGAAGAGGATATCTATCTTGAATATGAGCCGACACAGAAAGAGCTTAACGAGTATTCTGAAAAAAGGATGATAGAAGCAGTAAAGCCATTCATAGGCAATGCGAAGTTAATGGAAAGACTGCCTGAATTAAAGGCAGAAACAGAGCAGATACTTGATGATGTTTCAGTTGATGAAGTTATCACAGCGGGATATTCTCCCGTAGCAACAGAAAAAGCAAAGGGTATTGTGAAGTCTTTCAAGGAATTCATCGAAAAAAACAAAGATGAGTTAGACGCATTGCAGTTGCTTTACAATAACAAAAAACTGCATTGGAAGGACTTAAAAGAGCTTGCCGAGAAGATAAAAACCCCACCTTATTGTTTAACTCCTATAAAAATCTGGCAGGCATATAAACAGCTTGAAGTATCAAAAGTGCATGGCTTAAGCAAAAACAAAATAGCCGATTTTGTCTCACTGCTTAAATTTGAGCTTAAGAAAGTAAACCAGCTTGAGCCTTTCACTGACACGGTTGACAAAAGATTTTCAAAGTGGCTTTCAGAGCAAAGAAGAACAGGTGTGGATTTTACACAGGAACAGCTTAACTGGCTTGAGAAGATGAAAAACCATATTGCTGAATCAGTAGAGCTTTCAGCGGAAGATTTTGAATACGCCCCATTTGACCAGATGGGCGGATTAGGCAAGGCATCGAAAGTGTTTGGGAATAAGTTTAATGAAATAATGGAAAAATTGACAAGAGAATTGGTTGCGTGAAGATGGGTGAGACTATCAAATTAAAAGAACTATGTGAATTTAAAAAAGGAAAGAAAGTCGCTGCTATAAAAGATAAAACTTCAGGCTCTGTTCCATACTTACTAATCAATACATTGAGAGGATTGCCACCGGATTCTTTTACGAAAGATAAAGATTACACCGAGGCCAAAGAGGGTGATGTTCTTATTGTATGCGATGGCGCAAATTCAGGTTTGACTGGAACAGGTTTACGTGGAGCGGTCGGTTCAACAATTGCAAGGTTAAGATTTGATGAAACAAAAATAAACAAGGACTATATTACTTTTTTTCTTAAATTAAATTTTTCGAACCTGAATACTGATGTAAAAGGTGCAGCAATTCCTCACTTAAAGCCAGAGAAAATGTTGAACTTAACTATACCTAAAATATCTCTTAATAAGCAGAATCTAACGGTTCAAGAAATCGAAACCCAATTCACCCGTCTTGATTCAGCCATTAAATCATTAAAAGCGATAAAGACAAAACTGAACCTTTACAGGAAGAGCGTTTTAAAGGCAGCGTTTGAGGGAGGGTTTGTTGACAATTTCAAATATGAGATTAAAAAGCTGGGTGATTTTGAAAGAAAAGGTGGAGGTACTCCAAGTACCAAAATGAAAGAATATTGGGGCGGTGAGATCAACTGGATTACAAGCGCGAGTATAGATGAGAGAAATAAAATACATTTTGATAAAAAAATAACCGAAATTGGTCTTAAAAATTCTTCTGCTAATTTAATTCCTAAAGGCTCGGTAATTGTTGTTACGAGAGTAGGGCTTGGAAAGGTTGCGGTTAACGAAGAAGCTACTGCGTTTAGTCAGGATAGTCAGGGAATCATCTGTAAAGGAATCAATCCCTATTTCCTTATGTGGCAAATGAAAAGCGCTGCAAATGAAATTATTAGCAAAGGTCAGGGCACCACAATAAACGGTATTACCGTAAATAAATTAAATGATATTAAAGTAAAAACACCTGATCGAAACACTCAAGCTGAAATTGTGAATCAAATCGAATCCCGTTTTTCCGTCATCGACAAACTCGAAGAAGTCATTGATTCTTCATTGAAAAAAGCAGAAACCTTAAGAAAATCAATTTTAAAATCAGCTTTTGAAGGAAAGCTTGTAAATTAAAGGTGGTGTTATGTCAGACCCAAAGCAATTAGTAAACAAATTATGGAATTACTGTGACATATTAAGAGACGATGGCCTTTCCTATGGCGACTATGTTGAACAGCTTACGTTCTTTCTTTTTCTTAAGATGGATGATGAAAGAAGCAAACCGCCATACAATAAGAAATCAGAAATTCCCAAAAATCTCAACTGGCAAACATTGCTCGAAAAAGACGGTGTTGAACTGGAAGCTCAATACATAAAAGTTTTATCTGAGCTGGGAAAACAGGAAGGCATAATTGGCGTTATTTTCAGGAAAGCGCAAAACAAGATACAAGACCCCGCTAAATTAAGAAAACTTATCGCGGATTTAATTAATAAGGAAAACTGGCTTAGTCTTGAGGTTGATGTTAAAGGTGATGCTTACGAAGGACTTTTAGAGAAAAACGCGGCTGATGTTAAAGGCGGAGCAGGACAATATTTTACGCCAAGACCATTAATTAATGCTATTGTAAAAGTAATCCAGCCCGGACCCGGGATAAAAATTCATGACCCTGCCTGTGGAACAGGCGGGTTTTTGCTTTCAGCATATAATTACATTGTTAAGCATTATAAACTAAACAGAGACGAGAAACATGAGTTAAAACATCGTACTTTTACCGGCAATGAGATTGTGCCATTGGCAGCTCGTTTATGCGTGATGAACCTTTACCTTCATGGGATTGATGGTGAGACTTCACCCATAAGCCCCAACGATTCATTGAAAAAGAATCCCGGCGGAATTTACGATATGGTGATGACTAATCCACCCTTTGGTAAAAAGTCTTCTGAAAAAATAGTTACCGAAGAAGGAAAATCAGCAACAAAAAGCTTAACCGTTTTAAGAGATGATTTTTGGGCACAGACAAGCAATAAACAGCTTAATTTTTTACAGCATGTAAGAAGCATTCTTAAAATCAACGGAAAAGCAGCAATTGTTCTGCCCGACAATGTTCTTTTTGAAGGCGGCGCCGGAGAGACAATCAGAAAAAAGCTTATGCAGACATGCGACCTGCATACAATATTAAGATTGCCAACAGGTGTCTTTTACGCGCAGGGAGTTAAAGCTAACGTTCTTTTTTTTGACAAAAAAGAAGCCTCAAAAGACCACGCGACAAAGAAAGTATGGATTTATGATTTAAGAACAAACATGCACTTTACGTTAAAAGAAAACAGACTTAAAGAAGAAGATTTAAATGACTTTGTAAAGCGCTATAATCCCGAGAACAGATTCGACAGAAAAGAAACCTGGTCCGAGAAAAATTCAGATGGCCGCTGGCGATGTTTTGATTACGAAGAGATATTAAAAAGAGACAAAACCAACCTTGATATTTTCTGGATAAAAGACGAAAGCCTTGAAGACATTGATAGCCTCCCCGACCCTGATGTAATTGCCAATGAAATTGTAGAAGATTTGCAAAGTGCTTTAGAACAGTTGCAGGAAATTGCAGGGGATTTGGAGGGGAAAGATTAATAAGAGCAGGAGTAGCATTTGAACGGAGGTTGCTTTTTGAAATAAAAAACATCAGGGGCATCAAGTCCATAAAATTATCGCTTGATGGCAAGAATGCAGTAGTTTTCGGCCCAAATGGCACCGGGAAAAGTGCAATAGTTGACGCAATCGATTTTTTGCTTAGCCAAAAAATTTGCAGGCTGACTGGCAAAGGAACTCGAAGTCTTTCTCTTAAAGAGCACGGTTGTCATGTAGATTCAAAGGGAAACCTTAAAGATACGGTAGTAAAAGCCGGCATTGAAATCGATGGAAAAAAGGTAACTATTCAGCGCAGTATTAACAAGCCTTCCGAATTGAAGGTTGAACCTAAGGAACACGCGGCATTGGTTGAATCATACCTTGATATCGCATCCTTGGGACAGCATATTTTATCCAGACGAGAAATTCTAAAGTATATAACCGCAGAAGAGAGCGAGAGAGCAAAAGAAATCCAATTGCTGTTAGATCTTTCAGAGATAGAAAACCTCCGTGCAATGCTGGTAAAGGTAGGCAACGAAGCCGAAATAGACTTTAAAGGCAAGGAAGCCTCTCTAAAGGTTGCAGAAAGTGAAATTGTAAATCTTCTTACCATGCCAGCTTTTTCTGAGCAGACTTGTTTAGAAAAGGTTAATGATTTGCGCGAGCAATTGGCTGGGAAAATAATTGCCGAGATGCATGAGGAGAAAATAAAAGAAGGATTAATGCCGCATCTTTCTGAAGCAAGAAAAGAAATGCTCACTAAAGAGCAAATAGAGAATTACATAAATGAAACAGAACGCATTTTAAAAAAGAAAGATGAGATAGCGGCTAAGACGGGACAGCTTGTTCTACTGATGGAAGAAATTAAAAATGAAGCAAAGCTCAAGCAATTTTCCGTTTATAAAAGGCTTTTTGAGACCGGAATAATCCTTGTTAATCAGGAGAACATTTGCCCATTATGCGGAAGAAAGTGGACTGATGGTGATTTTAAACTTCATTTAGAAGAGAGAAAGAAAAAAATAGAAATCGGAAAAGAAAAACAAGATAAGATAGATACTTTGTCTTCTGCTATTAAAAACGATATTGATGTATTAAAGAATGATGGAGATAATCTCAAAAAGGCTCTTTTGCAATTCAACATAATCTTTAAAGATGAGAAAGCTGTTGAGATGAAGTTTGAGGCTTTTGTAGAGTGGTCTGAAGCTATGCTTCACCCTTTCGAATTATTTGAGACAGGGGAATGGCCTAAGAATACGATTGAGGAGTTGTTTGATGAGAGTTTCTTTACTGACAATTATTTTGTTAGCCTGAAAGAAGCGTTGACAAAATCCGGCGATCTGCTTTCCCAGCAACAGAGGGCATGGGATACTCTGACTAAGATGGAAGATAAATGGAAAGCATACAAGACCGCAGTTAACAATAAAGCGCAGGCTGATTTGTATAAGAAAAGGGCTGATGCTAGCTTGACACATTTTGGGAAAGCAAGAAATTCAGTCCTCGAAGGAATTTATGATGCGGTTAGAGGCAATTTTGATAAATACTACAAAGCTATCCACTCAGAGGATGAGAATAAATTTGCGTCAAAGATAAGCCATGAGGGCCCGGCTTTAAAATTTGAAGTTGATTTCTATGGCCGGGGGATGTTCCCGCCTCATGCCCTGCACAGCGAAGGCCATCAGGACAGCATGGGACTGTGCCTTTTCTTCGCTCTTAATGATTACCTAACAAAGAACAAGATACAGACTATTGTTCTTGATGATGTGGTGATGTCCATTGATTCTAACCATAGGCGGGATATATGCAGATTATTGCGTGAGTTCTTTCCAGAGAAACAGTTTATAATAACAACGCATGATACTGCATGGGCGAAACAGCTAAGGACAGAAAATGTAGTCTCACAGAAAAACATGGTGCATTTTGTGAACTGGAATGTGGATACTGGCCCAGTTTTTGAGCTTGATAAGGATTTGTGGGACAAGATAAAGGAAGCCTTAGAAAAAGACGATGTACCAACGGCGGCGCATAAATTGCGAAGAGAAGCAGAATTTTTCTTTGAGAATGCCTGCGATTTCCTTTATGCAAAGATTCCATACAAAGGAAACCATCAGTGGGATCTTGGTGAGTATGCTTCTGCTGCTATCTCAGTGCTAAAAATAATAGTTGATAAAGCTATTAAAAACTTTAAAAAGTCAGGACAGGATGACAAAGCAGAAGAACTGAAAGCCTTTTATGAAACAGCGAAGTCTGTTATTACAAAGTCACAGGTAGAACAGTGGGCCGTTAATGCAGAGGTGCATTATAACGAGTGGGCAAATTTAACCAAAAATGATTTTTCGCCAGTGGTTGACGCTTTTAAAGAAGTATTCAAGCTTTTTGAATGCTCCAAATGTCATGGCTTGTTAAATATGGAGCGCGGTGTTGGCAAATCGAATATGAAGACTGTTATTTGCAATTGTGGAAATATTTGTTGGAATGTAGAATAACGTTTTTTCATTTATTCTCAGGCAGTGAAGTAGTTCGGAAACTTCAAAAAGCAGGACAGTTTAAGGAGGAAGTATATGAGACCGTATATACCGGAACAATTACCATTACAAAATCTTGATTGGGTGCGATTTGTTAGTCTTATAGGAAAAGCAAATGCTGAACTTGCGCGGTATGATGGTATTTTGCAGGGGATAATAAATCCACAGGTTTTATTATCACCACTCACAACAAAAGAAGCCGTTCTTTCATCCCGTATTGAAGGAACGCAGGCGACTCTCGAAGAGGTTCTTGAGTTTGAGGCTTCTCCTCATACTGATATACAAACTGAAAAGCAAAAGGATATTCAGGAAATTATTAACTATCGCAGGGCTATTCGTTTTGCTGTGGATTGGCTTAATGCAAAACCTATCACTTTAAATATGACAAAAGAGGTTCATGGTATTTTGCTTGATAGTGTTCGAGGGAAAGACAAGGGAAGAGGAAAATTTAGAGCTACTCAAAACTGGATCGGTAAGCCGGGTACGCCTATTGAACAGGCAAAATATATTCCACCTGAACCGATGCGAATAATGGAGTTTTTATCAAATTTTGAAAAATATATACATTATGAGGAAAAAGATAATTTGGTTCAGCTCGCTGTTGTGCATGCTCAGTTTGAGATAATTCATCCTTTTTTAGATGGTAACGGGAGGCTCGGTCGAATTTTGGTTCCTTTATTTCTTTGTGAAAAAAATCTACTTGGTACCCCGATGTTTTATATTAGCGAATATCTTGAGGCGCATAGAGATGAATATTATGACCAGTTGAAAGCTGTCACTTCGGAAAAGAAATGGGAAGACTGGATAGAATTCTTTTTAAAAGCCGTGATTGAACAGTCTAAAGCTAATAGTCAAAAGGCAAAATCGATACTTGAGTTGTACGAGAAGAAGAAAGAACGTATTCAAGCTGTTACGCGTTCCAAGCATGTGATTAAAGTTCTCGACACACTTTTCTCAAGACCGATTTTTAGTGCTACGGATTTTATCCGGGAGTCGGGTATTCCGAAGAGGAGCGCAATACATATTTTAAACATTATTGAGAAGGAAGGAATTATTTCGATATTGCGTTCTGGAAGTGGCAGAAAAGCTAACATATTTATGTTTAATAAATTAATAAATATAATCCGGTAGTATTTGTGTGCCAATAGTCACTGTTTATGGCACACAAAAATATTAGTGTGTATTCTTTGGCACACAAAGAATAAAACTTTGAAGATAAAATTTGATCCAAATCAGCAATATTAATTAAATCACTTTACTGTGACTTTATTGTGACATTTACTGCGACATGGTTTGAAAAAAATTATGTAAAAGTCTCCGAAAGCACCTCTTGACATAGCAAACAAATGTTTGTATTATTAGCAGAGTCAAAGTTTTCAAAACTCCTAGGAGAACTTATTGAGACAATTTATCTTAAGGTCAATTATTGTAATACAAGGATGATTCTAATTCACTCAAAAAAGCGGAACGTTTAAGAAATCAATATTAAAATCTGCTTTTGAAGGCAGGCTTGTAAAAGAGGTATAAAATGGATAATAAAATTGTTTCGTTTCAGGGTAAAAAAGTAAGAAGGGTTTTTAGGGATGAGCAATGGTGGTTTGCTGTAATGGATGTTGTTCAAGTTTTAACCGACACAACAAATGTTACAGATTACATTAAAAAGATTAGAAAACGAGATGAGGAGCTTTCTGAGGGGTGGGGACAAATTGTCACCCCCCTTTCAATCGTGACCTTGGGAGGCAAACAAAAAGTTAATTGTGCTAATATTGAAGGTATTTTTCGCATCATTCAATCTATTCCATCAAAGAAGGCGGAGCCTTTTAAACGCTGGTTGGCTCGAATAGGCAGGGAAAGGATTGATGAAATTGAAAATCCTGAACTTGCACAGGAACGCATGAAAGAAATTTATGAGAAGAAAGGCTATTCCAAATCATGGATTGATAAGCGATTGCGGGGAATAGCTGTCAGGCAGGATTTAACTGATGAATGGAAAAAACACGGAATATTAAGTCAGGAAGATTATCAAATTCTGACAGCGGAAATTTCAAAAGCATCTTTTGGTATGACCCCTTCGGAGTATAAAAAACATAAAGGTCTTACAAAAGAAAATTTAAGAGATCACATGACAGACTTGGAGCTTATTTTTTCAATGCTGGGAGACGCCTCAACTTCTGAAATTGAGAAGACAAGAGACCCGAAAACATTTGGAGCACATAAAAGGGCTTCGCGTGAAGGCGGAACAATTGCTAAGAATGCCCGTAAGGCGCTGGAAAAGAAAACAAAGCAAAAAGTTATTACAAAAGAAAATTATCTCATTGAGCCTGAGAAGAAAAAAAGATTGCGGGGCAGTAAAGGCGATGGGCAGAATGAACACTTTAGAAAAAATTGAGGCATTGGGAAAATCTGCTCAATATGATATCTGCGCTTCGTGCGGTAAAGGAGCCAGTCGTGTCAGCGGGCCACTTGGTAAATGGATATATCCGAGTGTTTTGCCGGATGGTAAAAATATCTTGATGTTCAAAGTGTTGATGAGCAATTACTGTTTAAAAGATTGCTCGTATTGCGTAAACAGAAATTCAGTTAATTCCCGCCATTACAGTTTTAAACCGGATGAATTGGCAGAATTATTTATGAAATTATTTTTTAAAAGATTAGTTCATGCTTTGTTTTTAAGTTCAGCGGTTTTTGCGGAAACAGATGTCGCGATGGAGAAGATGATAAATGTAGCGGAAATTCTTAGATTTAAATATAAGTTTAAAGGTTATATTCATCTTAAAATTCTTCCCGGAACCAGCCCTGAATATTTACAAAAGGCAATTCAACTGGCCCAACGTGTTTCAGTAAATCTGGAAGCGCCTAATCCCAAAAGACTCAAACAAATTGCCAACGGCAAAGATTTTCATAAAGATTTGCTTCTTAGAATGAAATGGATAAAATCGCTTGTCGAAAAAAGCGGCTCAACAACTGATCAGACAACCCAGTTTATGGTTGGCGCGGCTAATGAACCTGACAAAGAAATTTTAAACACCACTGATTATTTATATAAGGATTTAAAATTATCGCGCGTTTATTTCAGCGCTTTTCAGCCTTTGAGAGATACACCTTTCGAAAGTTTTTCGCCGACGCCGTTAATTAGAGAACATCGTCTGTATCAGGTTGATTTTCTTTTCAGGAAATATGGCTTTAAGTTAAACGAAATTATATTTGATGAATCAGGAAATTTGCCGCTTAAGGAAGATCCTAAAATGGTGTTGGCTCTTAATTCACCGGACAAGTTTCCGGTTGAGATAAACAAAGCGAGTAAATCAGAACTTTTAAGAGTGCCGGGTATTGGTCCCAAGAGCGCTTCTTTAATTTTGAAAATGAGAACAAAATCAAAAATTAAAAATCTTGGTGAATTAAGAAAAATAGGGATAGTCGCGAAAAGATCGGCGCCTTTTATTCTTATTAATGGAAGACAAGCTGAAAGAAATCAGCAGTTATCTTTAATTAACAACCAGTCCATCTTTTAATTTAATAATCCGGTCTGCTTTTTCTCCAAATTCTTTTTCGTGAGTCACCATAAATATTGTTTCACCTTGTTTGTTTATCTCTCTGAATAGTTCCATAATTTCAGCGGCAGTTGTGCTGTCTAAATTCGCGGTTGGTTCATCGGCCAAAATAAGAGCAGGTGAATTGGATAGCGCTCTTGCGATAGTGACCCTTTGTTGTTCGCCGCCGGAAAGTTCAGCCGGATAATGTCTCATTCTTTTTTTAAGTCCAACCAAGTCTAATAGTTCTTCGGCTCGTGAAATATAATCCTTCTTTTTGATGCCTTTAAGCATCATTGGAAGATAAACGTTTTCCAGAGCGGTAAGTTCGGGGAAGAGATTAAAGAACTGAAATATGAATCCGAGTTTTTCGAGACGAAACAAACTTTTTTTGGATTCTTTTAAAGCGGATATGTCAAATCCATCAATATGAATTTTTCCGTCGGTTGGGTTATCCAGCATTCCGGTTAAATTTAAGAATGTTGTTTTGCCTGATCCGGAAGGACCCATCAAGGCGACAAATTCACCCTTTTTAACTGTTATGTCAACACCGGAAAGGGCGGGGGTTTCAACTTTTCCCATCATATAAATCTTTTTTAAACCATTAGTTTTCAATATATGTCTTTCCATCTTACTCACCCCAGATCGCTTTTATAATTACTCCCTTTGAGGCTCGCCATGCCGGATAAAGAGCAGAGAGCACAGCAGTCATAAAGAAAGCAGTTACATAAGTTTTAACCAGACTCGATTCAGCCACCGGTGAAAGATATCCAAACGGAAGCTTGATAGGATTTTGGGTTAAGTAATAATTTATAATGGCAAAAATTCCTGAACCGAATATCACACCAAGAGAAGCAAAGATGAATGATTGAAAAAGAAACATAATCAAAATAGTTAAGTTAGTTGCTCCAATTGCTTTCAATATCCCAATTTGTCTTTTTTTGCTTTCCGAGTTTACGTAAATAATAACCGCGATTATAACTCCTGAAATAATTATTCCAACTCCTGATAAAACCTGTCTTATCTTATCAATGCCTTTCATAATTTCCTTAATCGACCCGGCTCTGTCTTCCCACGTGGTCACGTCTCCGTTTAAATTCAGTTTTTTAAGTTTGTTTTTAACGGAGTTAATTTTGTCGGGGTTTTTTAGTTTGATATATATTTCAGAAGCTTTATCTTTTATTTTTAAATTATTTTCGATTTCCGTTCTGTTTATAAATACATAATTATTCGCGGCAAAGTTTTTGTTGTCTACAATTCCTTTGATTCGATATGTTTTTGTTAAGCCGTTGCCGAAAATAATTTTTACTTTTTCACCGACTTTGATTCTTATTCCGTCTTCCGAGCTTTTTTTGAGACGATCGGCCATATCTTTTCCTAAAATTATTTCTTTTGAATCATTCGCGGAAATAAATTTGCCCGAAACAACGCTTTCCGGAACAATGGATACTTTGCTTTCATCTGAAACTGAAATTCCATTTAAAAATGCTCCTACGACTTTTCCTTTATAGGCAATAGTTACCCCTGTGTTGAGATGATACATTTCACCTTTAATTCCTTCAACCTGATTTATTTTTCTTTCGATCTCTTTTGGATTGTCAAGATAGGTTTTCCCTTCTTTGGGAATAATGATTATCTGGCCGTTTATATTGGTGATTTCATCCTGAAAAGTTTTTCCGAAACCTTTTATAATAGACGGCGCGAACAGCAAGTTGACAAACGAAAAGGCAAGGGAGACCAGAACTAGAATAACAGTTCCTTTGTTTTTAAAAGCATCTTTAAACGCGAGAAATACCGCGGTTTTTAAGACTCGTTTTTTCATACTCATCATTCTCCTTCAGGGTTGTTTTCTTTACATTCCGAAAGAATATGCGTTTTAGCTTCTTCTTTAAGCAGTTTCTGGTGAAGAAGGCCAACTAACTGGACGGCTGTTTTTAAAAGATTTTCAGTCAGGTATATTACTAAGTCAGGATTGGTTTCAATCTTATCGTAAAATTGAATTAAAAACAAAGACTGGTTTTTATTGTATAGATAAAATAGAATAGAAAAAAATAAAGAGTTTTATTTTAGTTTATACGGAAGAAAGGATTTTGCGGTTGAGCGAGTATAGTTATTTTAATGTTTCCCGCAAGGAAGAGGAAAATAAATATTTAAGTTATCAATTTTTGGGCGATGACCGTTTTGTTTATCAGAGAGCGATGCAGTTATATCTAAACATGTTCAGCTTAATAGGAGAAAGCAGTTTAAAAAAGAATGAACAGATTGTAAATTTAATGCTTTATTCCAGAATCTTTAATCACCTTGAAACAGCATGGCAGCTGCTTTTATTCGGCTATTACGTGGAATCGGTTATAATAATTCGGAGCATGGTTGAAACTATATGGCTGACAGAATATATTATTAAATTTCCGGAAAAAGCAAACGATTGGCTGGCCGGAAAGCAGATAAAGCCGGGTATTGTAAGGAATTCTCTTGAAAATAAAAAAGAAAGAGCAGAAATTTACGATATTTTGTGTCATTTTGCTGCTCATCCTACTCTTGACAGCATAGATGCTGATTACGAAGATGCCCGGCTTGTTTTAAAGTGGGGCGCTATTTTTGATAAAGAGAAATTCCGTAAAGTTTACAGTCTTTTGATGACTCAATTTTTGGAGATGTTGTCCTTGGTGTACCATTTTTACTATGAATCTTTTGAGGGGAATATTGGAATAGAAGAAAATTACAAAATTATTTCCGGCAAGCTCAGGCAGATAGTTAAAGAGCTTGCGAATTGAGTAGAATCGAGCGTAAGACGTGAATTGTGAGACGTACACATTGTCGTTTGTCTTGAGCGAGATTCTTCGTCGCTTTGCTCCTCAGAATGACAGAAAGTAGGATTTATTTTGAAATCCAAAATTGATTCAAAATTGGAAGAAAAAGTTAAAAAATTACGCGAGCTGATTAATTATCATAATTACAGATATTATGTTCTTGACCAGCCCGAAATTTCAGATGCTGAATATGACAGATTAATGAGGGAGTTAATTAAATTAGAAGAGCAGTACCCCGAATTAATCACTCCTGATTCGCCTACTCAAAGAATTGGCGTGACTCCCGCGGAACAGTTTCAGCCAATTAGTCATCGTTCGAAAATGATGTCGCTTGCCGATGCTTTTTCTTTTGAAGAACTCGGGGATTTTTTTGACCGGATAAAAAGATTGTTGGATGAAGAAGAAATAGAAGTAGTTTGTGAATTGAAGATAGATGGTTCGGCGGTAGCGCTTACTTATGAGAATGGAATTTATGTCAGGGGCGCTACCAGAGGTGACGGCGAAACAGGAGAAGATGTGACAGCAAACATAAAGACATTGCGCAGTCTGCCTTTGAGATTAAATATCAAAGATTTTCCTGAAGAAATTGAAGTTAGGGGAGAAGTGTATTTACCGGAAGATAAGTTTATCGAACTAAACAAGGAACGGGAAGAAAGCGGACTGCCTGCATTTGCAAATCCACGTAATGCCGCCGCTGGTTCTTTAAGACAATTGGATCCAAAAATAACTGCTTCAAGACCGCTTAATATTTTTGTT
The DNA here is from genome assembly GCA_016208465.1 of Actinomycetota bacterium. Lineage (GTDB taxonomy): Bacteria > Actinomycetota > Aquicultoria > JACQXZ01 > JACQXZ01 > JACQXZ01. The sequence goes on along the minus strand of JACQXZ010000039.1, from coordinate 5,718 downwards.
TATGGAGTTGGTTACATTAGCGGGACAGAATTTAAAACTCATTGGGAAGGATTGCAATTTTTAAAGAAAGCAGGTTTTAAAGTAAATCCTTATACAAAGTTAGTTGATAGTTTTGAAGAAGTGATAGATTATTGTAATGAGTGGAATAAAAAGAGAGATACTTTGCCTTATGAAATTGATGGCGTAGTGGTTAAAGTTAATTCAATTGAAAAACAAAACCAGCTTGGATCAACCTCAAAAAGTCCGCGTTGGGCAATTGCTTATAAGTTCGCGGCAAAGCAGGAAACAACAAAAATAGAAAGCATTGTGGTTCAGGTTGGAAGAACAGGAGCGCTGACGCCGGTTGCCAATTTGGTTCCCGTAAGAATTGGCGGAACAACAGTCAGTCGGGCGACTCTTCATAATGAAGATGAAATTGAACGTAAAGATATCAGAATCGGAGATACAGTTATAGTTCAAAGGGCTGGTGATGTTATTCCTGAAGTTGTTTCGGTTATAAAGGATAAGCGAATGGGAAAAGAAAAAAAATTTGAGATGCCGACTCGATGTCCTGTTTGCGGCGCGGATGTTTATCGTCCTGAAGACGAAGCAGTTTCGCGATGCACAGGAATTGCCTGTCCTGCTCAGCTTCGCAATCATCTTCTTGCGTTTGCCAGCCGCGGAGCAATGGACATTGACGGTCTTGGGCGGGCAGTGGTAGATGCTTTGATGGATTTAAAACTGGTTTCAGATGTGGCGGATCTTTATTATCTTACAAAAGAAGATTTGTTAAAGGTTCCTCACTTTAAAGATAAAGCCGCGGAGAATCTTTTAGATGCAATTGGAAAAACAAAAAACAGACCTTTAGCGAAATTACTGTTTGGACTTGGAATAAGACATGTTGGAGCGCATGTTGCCAGCTTGCTTGCGAAGCATTTTTCTTCTATTGATAAATTGCATAAAGCAACTTATGATGATTTAATAAGTATTTATGAAATTGGGCCTAAAGTCGCTGAAAGCATTTTATTTTTCTTTAAGCAAAAAAAGAACCTGAAGGTTTTAGAAAAACTTAAAACAGCCGGCGTTAGAATGGAAGAGACAGGGAAGACTGCGATATCTCAAAAGTTTGCAGGGCTAATTTTTGTTTTAACCGGAACCTTATCTTCATTTACCCGGGAGGAAATTAAGGATAAAATAGAACAGGCCGGTGGTCATGTAAGCTCAAGCATAAGTTCAAAAACTAATTATGTTCTAGCGGGAGAATATCCGGGAAGCAAATATAATAAAGCTAAAAAGCTGGGTGTTAGAATATTGAATGAGGATGAGTTTAAGCGGATGATTGAAGGATGAGCTAGAACTCAAAACTCAAAGCTCAAAAGTCAAAACCACAACTTAAAACTTAAATCTGTTTAAGTCAATATTAAGATGATTTTTCTAATAGATGTCATATCGACTGAAGGGAGATATCTTTACAATTTGTTAAAAGCATAGATTTCTCCCCTGATGTTTATCAGGGTCGAAATGACAATACATTATATGTGTTTAGCAAATATTATGCCTAGTTTTGACTTTTGCGCTGTAGTTTTGCGTTTTGCCTTTTAAGTTTTGAGTTATTTGAATATTAGTATTCGGATTCTGATTTATAGTTTCTGAGATAGGTTTACTTGTGACTTTTTATTAAGGAGGTTGTAGTGTCAATTTCAAAAAAAGATGTTGAGCATATTGCGATGCTGGCGCGTCTTCATTTAGATGAAGAAGAAAAAGAAGTTTATGCTAAAGAGTTAAGTCAGATTCTTGAACATGCGGCTAAAATAAGCGGGTTGGATACAAAAGATGTTAGTCCAACTTCTCATGCTATTCCAATCAGAAATGTGATGAGAGAGGATGTTATTACTTCATCAATTCCAAGAGATGATGCTCTTTTAAACGCGCCTGACAAAGAAAACGATGCTTTTGTTGTGCCTAAGATTGTTTAGAAACGTAAAACGTAAAACGTGAGACGTGAGGTGTGTATGGATTTATTTAAGAAAACAGCTTTTGAACTTCATAATTTATTAAAAGAAAAATCTGTCAGCGCGGAAGAGATTTGTAAAAGTGTTTTTTCTAAAATAAATGAAGTTGAAGATAAGGTTAAAAGTTATGTTACGTTGACAGAAGATTTGGCTTTAAAAAAAGCAAAAGAAGTTGATGAGAAAATAAAAAATGACGAGGAAATTTCTCCTCTTTCGGGAATTCCGATTGCAATCAAAGACAATATGTGCACAAAAGGGATTTTAACTACTTGTTCTTCTAAAATTCTCTCCAATTATATTCCAATTTACAGCTCAACCGTTGTTGAAAGATTATTTGAACAGGATGTTGTAATGGTTGGAAAAACAAATATGGATGAATTCGCGATGGGTTCTTCGACTGAAAATTCATCGTTTGGTCCCACTCGTAATCCGGTAGATTTAGGAAGAGTCCCCGGCGGATCAAGCGGTGGTTCGGCGGCCGCCGTCGCGGCAGATGAAGCAATTATAGCTCTTGGTTCTGATACTGGCGGATCGATTCGTCAACCAGCCGCGTTATGCGGAGTGGTCGGGATGAAGCCGACTTATGGTTTAGTTTCCCGCTACGGTTTGGTCGCGTTTGCTTCTTCTTTGGATCAGATAGGACCAATCACCAAAGACGTGACAGATTGCGCGATTCTTTTAAACCACATTGTTGGCTATGACAGTAAAGATTCAACTTCCATAAAAACAGAAGCGCCTGATTATACGAAGGCGTTAGTAAATAATGTTAAAGGATTAAGGATAGGTGTTCCAAAGGAGTTAATGGCGGAAGGAATACAGCCGGAAGTTAAATCCGCTGTTGAAAATGCTTTAAAAGTTTTATCTGAAGCAGGCGCATGTGTTGAAGAAACAACACTTCCGCATTCTGATTACGCGCTTTCCGCGTACTATATTATAGCTCCGGCGGAAGCCAGTTCAAATCTGGCTCGTTTTGATGGTGTTCGTTACGGTTATCGAACCAAGGAGTCGGATGATATTATAGAGATGTACAAGAAGACCCGCTCGGAAGGGTTTGGCAAAGAAGTTAAAAGAAGAATAATGCTGGGAACTTACGCGCTTTCTGCTGGTTACTACGAGGCTTATTACGGTCAGGCTCAGAAAATAAGAACACTGATTATTGACGATTTCAATAAAGCTTTTGAAAAGTTCGATGTTTTGATTTTTCCCACATCTCCAACAGTTGCTTTTAAAATTGGTGAACGTGTTTCTGATCCGCTTCAAATGTATTTATCTGATGTTTGCACAATACCGGTTAATTTAGCCGGTCTTCCCGGAATTTCTATTCCTTGTGGGAAAGCTGACAATCTTCCAATTGGTTTGCAGATAATTGGTAAATCTTTGAATGAAGAGACAATTTTGAAAGTTGCTTATACGTTTGAGCAGAATTTTAGTTTAAAAGCGTAGACACAGGATGCAAGCTGCATGATTCAGGATGCATGATGCAACGATTTTTTCTAAGAAACTTGGCACCTCCAAAGCATAACTTATCAGGCGTAGTGTGGATGATTTTCTTAAAAAAAGAATTCCTGTGGAGAAGGATCCTGCGTTGGAAATTGTAGGGTTGGCGGGTAAGGTAGGTGTTTCAGATATTTCTGAAAAACACGATGAATATATTGTTAAATTTGAGAGGAAAAAACAAAGGAAAAAGTGATGATAGAGCAGGAAGTTTTTGTTGACACAGGAGCTTGGCTGGCGTTAATGATAACGGATGATACGCATCACATTAGAGCTAAGAAGATTTATTCTGTTCTATTTAAAAATTATCAGAAAGCAATAACCACTAATTTGGTATTGGCTGAAACCTATATAGCACTCAGGAGAACAGCAGGACATCAAACAGCCATTTCTTTTTTAGGGAAGATGCAGGCGAGTCCACGAGTTGAAAAAATTTATTCCACAAACGAAATAGAAGAAAAAGCTTTTGATATTCTTAAAAAATATGTTGATCAGGATTTTAGTTTTACCGATGCAGTTAGTTTTTGTTTAATGAAGCAAAGAAAGATAAAGAAAGCATTTGCGTTTGATAATCATTTTATAGTAGCAGGGTTTTCTTTAGTTTCAGAAAAATCAAAGTAGCGGATACTATTATTACCGAAGATAAATTGGAGGCAGTTAATGCAATACGAATCTGTAATTGGATTGGAAATACATGTTGAATTATTAACCGAGAGCAAAATGTTTTGCGGATGCGCGGTAAGTTTTGGCGAAGAATCCAATACATTGGTTTGTCCGGTTTGTCTGGGTCATCCGGGCTCTTTGCCTGTAATCAATCAAAAAGCAATTGAGTATACAATCAGAATAGGGCATGCTCTTAATTGTGATATCGCGGAATTTACCCAGTTTCACCGCAAAAATTATTTTTATCCTGATATGCCAAAAAACTATCAGATTTCTCAATATGATTTACCTCTTTGCCTAAATGGATTTGTTGATTTAGAAATAGAGGGTTACACAAGAAGGGTTGGAATTACCAGAGTTCATATAGAAGAAGATACCGGGAAGCTGGTTCACATGGGAGAAAGCGGACGAATTCATGGCGCCGATTATAGTCTGGTTGATTTTAATCGCGCCGGCACACCTTTGGCGGAAATAGTGACTGAGCCTGATATAAGGTCACCCGAAGAAGCTCGCGTCTTTTTACAGAAACTAAAAAGTATTCTCGAACACTTGGAAGTTTCCGACTGCAATATGGAAGAAGGTTCACTTAGATGCGATGCTAATGTTTCCATCCGCAAAATTGGAACAATGGAATTTGGGGTCAAAGCTGAACTAAAAAATATGAATTCATTTAAATTTCTTGCTAAGGGTTTGGAGTGTGAAATTAAAAGACAGGAGGAGATACTGGAAGACGGAGGGACTGTTATTCAGGAAACAAGACATTATGATTCAGTTCACAACATTACTTCATCTCTTAGAAGCAAAGAAGAAGCTCATGATTATCGGTATTTTCCGGAACCGGACTTGGTCCCTCTCGAACCGGACAGCGGCTGGGTTGAAAATATCAGATTGAATTTGCCGGAGCTTCCCGATGCCCGCCTGAACAGATTTATGGATAAATATAATCTTTCCCGTTACGATGCGGCAATCTTAACTTCATCAAAATCAGTCGGTGATTTTTTTGAGGAATGTGCTAAAGACTATCAGAACACAAAGACAGTTGCTAATTGGATAATGGGTGATTTTACAGCAAAACTAAACAGTGCAAATTTAGAAATAGACGAATGCGCTGTTACTCCAAAGCACTTAATTGATTTATTGAAACTTATTGACAATGGAACAATAAGCGGCAAAATTGCTAAATCAATTTTTGACGAAGTTTTTGAAACAGGCAAACTTCCCAGAGTAATAGTGGAAGAAAAAGGTTTAACTCAGATTAGCAATGAAGAAGAAATTATTAAGATTATCGATATGGTATTGGAAGAAAATGCTTCGATAGTTGAAGACATCCGGCAAGGGAAAGACAAGGCTTTTGGTTTTTTGGTTGGTCAGGTAATGAAGCTGACCAAAGGAAGGGCAAATCCAGCGCTGGTTAATCAAATACTTAGAGATAAGTTGAAGTAACAATTGCATTATATTAAGGTATCAGATAAAATAAACACGGTTTAAAAAGTTTCTTGAAGGGAGATATATTAATGAGGAAATTTGTTATAAGATTATTTAGCGGGCTGATGATTTTAGTTATATTGTT
>JACQXZ010000038.1 GCA_016208465.1 Actinomycetota bacterium | reverse complement strand
GAGCCTGCGCTCCTTACCAATTTTGAATTAATTGAGGAGAGAGCGGCCTTAATTGAGAATAAGTCGGTTGAGAAATTAATGATAAAGGATGTAGTTACTGTAGACGAGGAAACCCCCGTGATGAAGATTGCTTCACTTTTGCTTATGAAGAAAATCAAAAGAATTCCTGTTGTCTTAGATGGCAAACTTTTAGGGACAGTCAGCAGAGCAGATATATGTAATGCGGTGATAAGTGTTAGCAGGAAAGTTTAATATTAGAATAATCCAGATAATAGACGTATATCTTACAATTCAGATTCATATAATTTGTGGCAGAATATATAAGATAGGTCACAAAGTCACAAGGATACAAGTCACAAGCGAAGAATTTTTTTAACATGTGACCTGTGGCTTGCAACTTGTGACTTTTTTTAAAAGGAGGTAAATTTGTGACAGGTTTATGGTTTTTATTAATTTTGTTAGCGTTTGCCGGTCTCCTGATTTTGTGGGTAATTGGAATTTACAATGGACTGGTTACTCAGAAAAACAGGGTTGAAGAAGCGTGGAGCGACATTGATGTTCAGCTAAAAAGACGACATGATTTAATTCCCAATCTTGTTGAAACCGTTAAGGGTTATGCGGCTCACGAAAAAGAAGTTTTTGAGAAAGTTACTCAGGCGCGCACAGCCGCGATGGGAGCGGGAACTCTGCCTGAAAAGGCGGGAACAGAGAATTTTTTATCGGGCACTCTTAAAACATTGTTTGCGGTAGCCGAAAATTATCCAGAGCTAAAATCAAATGAGAATTTTCTGGCGCTTCAGGAAGAATTAACTGACACAGAAAACAAAATAGAAGCGGCACGTCGTTTTTATAACGGAAACGTTCGTGATTTCAATATCAGAATAGAAGTATTTCCTAACAGCATTATTGCCCAGATGTTTAAATTTGGGCGCAAGGAACTTTTTGAAATTGAAGAAGCCGTCGAAAGAGAACCTGTGAAAGTGAAGTTTTAACTAATATAATCTCCCAACCCCTTTTAACCCCCCTGTGTCCCCCTTGCCAAGGGGGGAATTAAAGGGGGGTAAAGGGGGATTTGAAAAATATTTTTGGAGAAATATGTATAATCAGATAGATCTGAATAAAAGAAAAACCGTGTTTTTGATAGGTTCTTTCTTAATTTTTATAATTATATTGGGATGGATTTTTAGCCGTGCTTTGAATAATCCGCTTATTGTGCCTCTCGCTGTCATTATTAGTATTTTGATGAGTCTTGGAAGTTATTGGTATAGTGATAGAGTGGCGCTTGCGATAAGCGGGGCAAAAGAAGTGGCTCACAATGACAACCCGGAACTTTATCATATCGTTGAAAATCTTTGTATTACCGCTGGTTTGCCTGTTCCAAAAATTTATTTAATTCAGGATGCAGCTCCAAATGCTTTTGCAACTGGACGCGATCCTGAACATTCGGTAGTTGCGGTAACAACCGGACTGCTTGAACGGTTAAATCGGACCGAATTGGAAGGTGTTATATCTCACGAACTTTCTCATATTGGAAATTATGATATTCGCTTAATGACAATCGTGGTTGTTTTAGTTGGACTCGTTGCTCTTATGTCAGATTTCTTCATCAGGTTTACCTGGTTTGGAGGAAGGGGTAGAGATAGAGAAGAAGGCGGCGGCCAGCTTCAGATTATATTGTTTATTGTTGGTTTTGTACTTGCTTTGATTTCACCACTAGCGGCTACCTTGATTCAACTGGCAATTTCACGAAAGAGAGAATTTCTGGCTGATGCAAACGGCGCTTTACTGACGCGTTACCCCGAAGGATTGGCTTCAGCTCTTGAGAAAATCAGCTCAGATTCTCATCTTTTAAGAAGAGCAAATAAGGCTACGGCTCATTTATATATTGAAAATCCTTTAAAGGAACGCAAGGGATTGTTTAATGGTTTGTTCAATACGCATCCACCGGTTGAGGAAAGAATTACTAAGTTAAGGGCGATGATATAACAGATTCTGGTAAATTTTACCGATATTACTATTAAACCGTAAAGTTTTTTATATAAGCTTGCCAGAAAGGAGTGAGTAAAATGAGAAGAATTTTAGTATTGTTAATGATTGCAGCGCTTACAATTGTTACAGTTACAGATGTTGCGATAGCCGCCAAGGGCAAGGCGCTTGGCAAGAAAAAATTTGAACTGGAAGGTTCTATTGCAGCAGTTTCTGCGGAAAATTTTTCTGTAAAGGTTAAAAGTTCTTCCAAGCCAGTTAAGGAGTTCAAGGGCAAAGAGATAGTTTTAAAGTTTAATGAACAGACTAAGTTTGTTAAAAAAGGTCAACCAGCAACAAAGGCTGATCTTGCCAATGGATTGAGGGTTCACGTAAAAGGGATAATTGTTCAGGAAAATCAGACCTCTCCAAAATCCTATGTTGCTTCCACGGTTAACATAAAACCTTCTGAAAAAATTAGCGCTGAAGATAAAAAACCAGAAGACACTGGAACAAAAGACAAAGAGCCTAAAAATAAGGGTAAAGGAAGAAAAAAATAGAATCATTACAATATCCGAGTAAAAAAAAGGGATAAATTATCCCTTTTTTTATTGACAAATAATATTGTACTTACTATTTTGGAGAAGAATTAATAATATTTTAAGTGTAAACCTGATTTATTAATAGTCCACGCAAGGAAAAGATATGAACAACGATCAATATCTAATAGGACTGGATGTTGGTGGAACAAAAATTTCAGCAATATTAGTTGATGAGACCTTAAGTATAATCTCAGAGCTTAGAAAGCAAACTTTATTGATCAGCGGCAGAGCAATTGTTGATGAGGCTAAAGAGCTTATAGCTGAGCTTTTATCGGGTAATGATTTGGATATTGTTGATATAGTGGCAATTGGAATTGGTGTAGCTGGAATGATAAATTTTAAAGAAGGAGAAGTTGTCTTTTCCCCGAATTTACCTCTTAAAAATGTAGCTTTTAAAAAACTAATGGAAGATCATTTTGGAGTTCCTGTTTTTTTGGACAACGATGCAAATGTAGCTGCTTTTGGAGAAAAATACCTGGGCAGCGGCCGGGGTGTAAGTAATTTTATCTGTGTGACTATAGGAACGGGAATAGGTGGCGGAATATTTATTAATGATAAAATCTATCGAGGAGTAAGCGGAAGTTCGGCAGAAGTTGGTCATATGGTTATTGATATAAATGGCCCTAAGTGTGGATGTGGAAATTATGGGTGCTTTGAAACATTAGCGTCTGGTCAGGCAATAGTCAGGATGGCGAAGGAAGCAATTGCGGGAGGCAAGAAGACATTAATACTTGATTTTGCAAAGGGCAATATAGAGAATGTGAACGGTGAAGTTGTTTCAAGGGCTGCCAGTGACAATGATCAGATTGCCTGCGATATTTTAGATAAAATCGGGAGATTTATCGGGATAGGTCTCACGAACATTGTAAATATATTTAATCCTGAAAAGATTACGTTAACTGGAGGTGTTTCTCAGTCTGGTAGTCTTATCTTAAATCCGGCAAAAGAAGTTGTTAGTCAAGTGGCGCTTGTTCCTAATTCATTGGATGTTAAAATCGAATTGGCAGAATTAGGCAATAGAGCAGGTGTATTAGGCGCAGCCGCTTTAGCGCTTAGAGAATTGAGTTCCTGATAAAAGGATTCGAGTGGAATATTCTTCCTAGTTCCCGAACCCTTGATCTCTGATTAATAATAGTTTGGAGGTGAAAATATGGCGTTTAAAATCACAGAGGAATGTTTAAATTGCGGCGTGTGTTTAGACGATTGTCCTTCAGGGGCAATAGTTGAAGGCGATGATAGATATACTATTAATTGTGATGAGTGCACTGAATGTGGAGCGTGCGCTGAGACATGTCCGGCGGAAGCAATTATTGAGGATTAAGAGATATTTAAGAACAGACAGATAGGTTATAGGTTAAAAAATCTATCTGTCTTTGCATTTATTTCTTGGAGGGAAAATAATAAATGGAGAATGATCCAACAGTCAACGCTCAGCTTGCAATTAAAAATTTAACTGAATTTATGGCTGGAGAGTTAGGTAAATCCGGTTTTAAAAATTTAATTGTTGGTTTGGATGGAAGCATTGATTCCATTGTCGGAACATATTTGGCCGTAAAAGTCGCTGGTTCTCAAAACACGATAGCTTTAATTATGCCTTATGAAGATGACAAGAAAGAAGGATTGGCTGATTCCGAAATAATTGCAAAACTATTGGGTTTGGATTTTAAAATGATTGATATTTCTCCAGCAATAAATTTGTATTTAACTTCTTCTTCAGATGTTAACAAAGTCAGACTGAATCACAAAATCGCTTTTGAACGATTTTCTTATTCTTACGATACTGCCTTAAAAGAGAGCGGCTTATTAGTTAAAACAGATAATAAAGCAAAGTTTATTTTTGGCAAGATAGCACCTTTCTGCTTTAATGAGAGAATAATAAATTTATTTATTGAATTTTATAGGACCCAGATAAAACAGATAGCAAAATTATTGGATGTGCCGGAGGAAATTATTAACAGAGATTCTTGTGTGGACTTCCTGAAAGACGTCTCAATTGAAGAGATGGATAATTTTAGTTACGATAATATGGATAGATTTCTTTATTTAATGATTGATAAGCATTATGGAAAGCCAGAGATTATTGCTGAAATGGGAATAGATGAAATTTTTATTGATACTATGTGGAATTTGGTTGAACGGTCAGTTGAGAAAATTAAGAGAATAAAATTTTAAGAAAGTTTCTATTTATGAAATCCTTTAAGAACAATCCGGGAAAACTTTATGTTTGCGCTACTCCGATAGGGAATCTGGAAGATATAACAATAAGAGTAATAAAGACATTAAGACAAGTTGATTTAATTGCCGCTGAAGATACTCGCCGCACGGTTAAGCTTCTAAGTAGATATAAAATCAAAAAACCAATTATAAGTTATTATGAGCACAATGAATTAATAAGAGAAGAAGATTTGATAAAAAAACTAAACGATGGATTTACGATTGCTTTAGTTTCAGATGCAGGAACTCCCGGTTTAGCAGATCCCGGTTATCGGTTAATTAAAAGATGTATTGATGAGGGTATTGAGGTGGAAGTTTTACCCGGTCCCTGCGCCGCGATTACTGCTTTGATTGCTTCGGGACTACCAACGGATAAATTTTTATTTTATGGATTTTTGCCTCGCAAAAAGGGTCAACTAAGAAAAGTTTTAATCAGTCTGAAGGATGAAGAGAAGACTATCATTGCTTATGAATCGCCTCATCGAATTATAAATTTGCTAAATGAGCTGGATGAGATTTTTGGCGAGAGAAAAATTGTTTTAACGAGAGAATTGACCAAGAAATTTGAAGAAGTTCTTAGAGGAACAGCTAAAGAAATTAACTTGAAATTAGGTAAAGGCAAACCCAAAGGAGAATTTGTTCTTGTTATAAATGGCTGTGGGAAAAAGAAAAAGTCAAGTATTTTAAGAGATTAAAGATCTTTGATATCTTCAATCATTTTTTCGTAGCATTCCTGACAAATATTTTTATTGCTAAATGTATGCATATTTTTATTACTATTGCAGAAGATACATGAGGGTTCATACTTCATTAGAACTACTTTGTCTTCATCCACAAAAATTTCGAGAGGATCCTTGATGTCAATGTTGAGAGTTTTTCTAAGCTCCATTGGAATTACAATCCTTCCTAATTCGTCAATTTTTCTTACAATGCCGGTAGACTTCATATTTCATCCTCCCTTGTTCGAATCAGATTAAGTATGTGATTTTGTAATTCAAAGATGAGACAAGATAACTCCAGATATTTTATCTGTTTTGATAAGGCTTATTATATGGCGATAAAAAATCTCTGTCAAGGATTTCCAGTTGCCACAATTTTTCAATGGCAGCCAAATAGAGACAATTTATAATTTATAATGTAAAATAAATTCTAGTGTTCTGAGATTATGTATGGAAAGGAAAAGTTGTGAAGAAGAAAACATTTTATGTAACTACACCAATTTATTATGTAAACGATGTTCCTCATATTGGTCATGCTTATTGTACTGTTATCGCCGATGTTATTGCGAGATTTAAACGTTTGTGTAAAGAAGAAGTTTTCTTTTTAACTGGAACCGATGAGCATGGTCAGAAAGTTGAAAAAGCAGCGGCGAGCCGAAATCTTTCGCCTCAGGATCATGTTGACAAAATGGTTGTTCCGTTTAAAGAGCTATGGCAAAGATTTGATATTTCTTATGATGATTTTATCAGGACTACTCAGCCTCGTCATGTAAAGGTAGTTCAATCAATTTTTAAACAACTATATGATCAGGGAGATATTTATAAAGGCAATTATGAGGGCTGGTATTGTGTTCACGAAGAAACTTTTTATCTTGAATCACAGCTTGCAGACGGGAAGTGTCCTGAGTGCGGCAGGCAAGTTGAGTGGATTAAGGAAGAAAGTTATTATTTTAAAACATCAAAATATCAGGAGAAGCTGTTAAAACATATTGAAGATAATCCGGATTTCATCAAACCAGAAAGCCGCCGCAATGAAGTGATAAGTTTTATAAATAGCGGTGTTATGGACGTTTGTGTTTCCAGAACTACTTTTAAATGGGGTATACCTGTTCCTTTTGACACAGACCATATTGTTTATGTCTGGTTTGATGCTCTGATAAATTATCTGACAGGCGCGGGTTTTATGCAGGATGAGAAATTTGATTACAGATGGCCCGCCGATATTCATCTTCTCGGAAAAGATATAATTAAATTTCACGCAGTTATCTGGCCAAGCATGCTTTATGCTTTAGGGATTGATTTGCCAGAACATATATGGACGACTGGTTTTTGGACTTTGGGTAAAGAAAAAATTTCAAAATCCAAAGGATTGGTGATTAATCCAAACGAGCTGGCAGATCAGTTTGGGGTTGACGCGATAAGGTATTTCTTTTTAAAAGAAATACCTGTGGGCGCAGATGGAGAATTTAGTCATGAAGCTCTTATTAAAAGGGTAAATTCTGATTTGGCAAATGATTTGGGAAATCTTCTTCACCGAACTATTCCAATGATTAAAAAATACTGCAATGGCAGAATTCCTTTGTGTAATAAGTTAGAACCGATTAACGAGAAACAATCGAAGGTGTTTTTGGAAATTGGTTCTCTTATAAACGACCTTTCACTAAAGACAGCTCTTGAGACTATCTGGAGCGACTATGTCAAGGCGGCAAACAAGTATATTGATGATTCTGCTCCATGGAATCTGGCTAAAGCAGGTGACAAAGAAAAATTAGATCTTGTTATGTATAATTTAGCGGAATGTATCAGGATTATTGCTGTTTTAATATATCCCTTTATGCCTAAAACGGCAGAGAAGATATGGAATCAGCTTGGAATCACAGATAAAATAAAAGATCAAAAATTTCCTGATAGCTGTAAATGGGGCGGCTTAAAACCAGACACAGAGATTGTTGGTGGAGAAGCGCTGTTTCCGCGGATTGAAGTAGAAAGTTAGGAGAACAAGACTTGTTTATTGATACTCACGCTCATCTTGATTTGTGTTCAAAAAACAGCCCAATAGAGCAGATTGTAGAAAGAGCTAAAGAAAAAGATGTTAATATTATTATTGACATTGGAATAGATTTAGATTCATGCCGTCGAACATTAGACAATTCTTTTCGTTACCAGAACGTGTATTCCGCTTTAGGCATTCATCCCCATGAGGCAGGCTCAGTCGATGCTTATGTTTTAAAGGAAATTAAGGGGTTGGCAAAGAATAATAAAAAAGTTGTAGCAATTGGAGAAATAGGACTTGATTATTACAGGAACCTTTCTTCAAGAGAAACCCAGCAAACAGCCTTTAGAAAACAGATAGAAATGGCTAAAGAGTTAGAACTGCCAATAATTGTTCATGATCGCGATGCTCATAGCGATTGTTTAAGAATCTTAAAAGAAGAAACAGCAGAAAAAGTAGTTTTTCATTGTTTCTCAGGAGATTCTAATATGCTAAAAGACTGTATTGAAAGAGGTTACTTTATCTCAATTGCCGGACCAGTAACTTTTCAGAACGCGGATAAGCTAAAGGATATTGCAGCCGCCACCCCGCTGGAAAGATTAATGCTTGAAACCGATTGTCCATTTCTTACACCGCATCCTTTCAGGGGAAAACCAAACGAACCATCAATGATTCCTTTAATAGCGGAAAAAATAGCTGAGATAAAAAAGTTGGAGTTGTTAGAAATAGCAGAAATAACAACTAATAATGCTAAATTGTTCTTTGGTGTATGACAGAAGACAGAAGTGTTGTTTTTTATTTTTATTTAATATAAAATAAACGCCAGTCTTTATTTTTAAATTGGGTCTTGCAGTTCCCATTTAAGGTCGTGATTATGGGAGTTCAGGTAAGGGTTTATAAAAACAAAAGCATTCATATAAAAGCTTTAATTGTTGCAGCCATTGTTTTAAGTTTTAGCATGCTTTTTTATGGAATGATTTGGTTCAGAAATTATAGTCAGTTAAAGAAAATTGTTTTAAGAATAGACGATAAAAGAGTGGTTATAAAAACAAACAGCAGGAATGTGGCAGAACTGTTAAGAAAAGAAGGTGTTTTTATTGCTCCTGCTGATTTGGTAAAGCCTTCGGAAAATACTCTACTTGTTAATAATATGAAGATTGAGATAAGACGAGCTGTTCCTTTGTCTTTGGAAATAGACGGAGAAAAATCATCTATTGTAACAACTGCCAGAACCGTAAAGGATTTGCTTGAGAAAAAAGGAATTGCAATGACCCCTCAAGACAAAGTAAATCCCCCGGTTGATTCAGAAATATCCCGAGGCATGGAAATTCAAGCGGTCAGGATACTTGAGAAAATTGAATCAGTTAAAACACCGATTGCTTTTAAAACATTAAGAAAAAGAGATGATGCGCTTCCTCGCGGTCAGATTAAGGTTGATATTGAAGGAAAAGAAGGATTTGTTGAAAAATCTTATAAGGTTACTTATGAGGGCGGCAGGGAAATAAAAAGAGAGTTTTTAAGCGAAGCAGTAACATCACCTACAAACAAAGTAGTTAAGATAGGAAGCAGAAGAATTATTCTTGCTTCAAGAGGCGAGGGCCGAAATGAAGAACCGAACCAGCCATCCCAAGGGAAGAGTCAGGAAGGTATAGCGAGTTATTACACTTTGAATGGGAAAGGGATAGGAATGGCAGCGGCCCATCGAACTTTACCTTTTGGAACAGTGGTCACTGTGACAAATTTATCAAATGGCAAGCAGGTTGTGGTAAGAATAAATGATCGCGGTCCGTGGGGCAAGGGTAGGATAATAGACCTTGCCACTGACGCTTTTAGGCAAATTGCATCCACTTCTCAGGGTTTAGCTTTAGTTAAAATCGAATGGTAATTGGATCCTCTTTGAAATGCCAATCGTTCATCCAGCCGTTACCAAAGAAATTTTAAAAAAATACAACATTAAACTCTCAAAATCACTTGGTCAGAATTTTTTAATCGATCAGAATACCCTAAAGAAAATTGTCAACGCGGCAGAACTAAGCAAAGATGATGTAATTTTAGAGGTAGGCCCCGGCATAGGCGCTTTAACAGAATCTTTAGCCGAACAAGCTAAGAAAGTTATTGCAATTGAGTATGACAGGAATCTTCTTAGGGTATTAAAAGATGTTTTTGTTGATTTTAAAAATATAGATTTAATTTATGCGGATGCCTTAAAATATGACTTTAGCCAATTAAACGGTGAAAATCAACCCAACAAGGTAGTTTCGAATCTTCCATACAACATAGCCGCCCCTCTTGTTTTAAAAATTTTAGAAAATGTTCCCCAAATAAAGGAATTTATTATTATGGTACAGAAAGAAGTAGGCGACAGGATGGCGGCAGTTCCCTGTACAAAGGATTATGGTATTTTAAGTTTGAAAATTCAATATTTTTCTGAGGTTAAATTTCTTTTTAATGTTTCAAGAAAGGTATTTTTGCCTCAACCGAACGTAGATTCGATTGTATTGAGAGTTAATCGGTGCGAAAAGCCGAAAATTTTGGTTGAAAATCAGGATTTTTTCTTTAAATTGATAAATATTGTTTTTAGCCAAAGGCGTAAAACCTTAAAGAATGTCATTTTTGATGGATTTAAGGTTTCTGCTGAGGGGAAAGAAACGGTTCTTGAGGCTTTTTCAAAGGCTCAAATTGATTCGGCAAGAAGAGCCGAAACCCTTGATTTATCTGAATTCGGAAGACTTTCTGATTCTCTTGCCAAAACGCTCAAACCTTGACGTAAAGCCATTTTTGGCATATTATGGAAATAAGGGAGAAGGGAAAATATGGCAACTACAGATATATCTCAGACAGAGGTTATGAATAAAATAAAAAATGATCTAGAAGGACACGTGGGCGGAAAAATGAGATTGAAAGCCAATATGGGACGCTGCAAAATAATTGAAAAGGAAGGCGTTTTGGAGGAAGTTCACCCTAATCTTTTTATTATAAAGGTTGAAGAGGAAAAAAACAGATACCGCCGCATATCATATAGTTATGTGGATGTTTTGACAAGATCGGTCGAATTAACGCATATTCGAAGCAAAAAGAACATTTTTCCATGGCTTTTTACTAAGTAATTTTTTTATTTAAATCTTTAATGTGTGAAATTTTAATTTTGAGTACATAGAGACATTGTTTTCGATGTCTCTATGTTTTTATTTGATTGCATAGGAAATTATATAAGTTATTCAATAAAAGCGTCACCCACAAGGGGTGACGCTACACAATAAATGTAGCGTCGGGGCTTGTCCCCGACGCTAATCTCCGCCGAAGGTTGATTTTCCTTGACCCATGGAATCCTTGAATTCTAAATTTAAGGTGGAAAAATTAACAGTTGTGAATTTCTGAGGTCAGTAAAATGCTAATAAAGGCTTATGCCAAAATAAATCTACATTTAGATGTAACCGGGAAGCGTGAGGATGGTTATCATAACATAGAAAGTGTTATGCAGACTATAAGTTTGCATGATGAGCTTTTATTTGAATTAAAAGATAAAGAAATTGAAGTTAAAAGTGAACCCGAAAACTTTGTGGAAGTCGAAAACAACTTAATTTTCAAAGCGGCTAATTTGTTGAGGAATAGATACAATGTAAAAAAGGGTGTTTCTGTGAACTTAAAAAAGAACATTCCAATTGGGGCTGGTCTTGGTGGGGGAAGCGCGGATGCCGCAGGGGCGCTGATTGGGTTAAATATTTTATGGGATTTGAATTTGCCGCTCAGCGAGCTGTTAAAATTAGGTATTGAGCTGGGTTCTGATGTTCCATTTTGTATTTTAGGCGGGACCTGTTTTGTTGAGGGTAAAGGAGAAAAGTTAACAAAAATAAATCCAATTCCTTCCTGCTATATTGTTATCGTAAACCCCGGCTTTGAAATTTCAACAAAAGAAATCTATCAAAAATTTGACGAGGAAGAAAATTTTGCTTCTCTTAGTATTGGTGGAATCATGACTGCTTTTGATAGAAGTGATTTCAATGGAATTTGCGAAAATATGGCTAACTCGATGGAAAATATCGTATTTAGAAAATTTCCCGAACTCAAAGAATTCAAAAAGACAGCTAAAAATAACGGAGCCGAAGGCGCATTAATGTCAGGGACCGGGCCAACTATGTTTGCAATTACTCAATCAGAAGAAAAAGCAAAAAATATTGCTATTAAATTTAAAAACATTTTTCCGTTTGTAAATATCTGCGAAAGGTATACTCCTATCACCTCCTCCACCCTCTAAATAAATATTAGAAATAAAAAAGGAAAAACTAGTTTGAGGAACGAAAAGAAAAGATGATTGAGATTAAGCGCCGCTAGATTTTACTTAGGGAGATAAAGTGCAAACGGATGCTTTGATTCTGGCAGGGGGTACCTTAAAAGGATTTGAATCCGAAAAGGCACTTACCAAAGCACTCATAAAGATAAACGGAAAATCCATGGTGGAATATGTAGTAGATGCCCTTAAGGGTTCCACCAGAATCGGCAGAATTGTAGTAGTTATTCCTGCGCAGGCAAAAGACTTTTTTTTATCGGGAAAAGTCGACAAAGTTTTGATTGGCGGTTCATCTGTGATTGAAAATGTCCAGCAAGGTTTTGAATATTTAAATTCAAGCAATCCTGTTTTAGTTATTACTTCTGATATTCCTCTTTTAACCAGCCGTGCCATTGATGATTTTTTAATTTCATGCGAGAAAAAAGATGCAGAGATTTATTATCCCATTGTATCAAAAAATACGATTCATTCTGTTTTACCTAAGGCGGAAAGGACTTATATTAGTTTAAAAGAAGGAATATTCACGGGTGGAAATTTGGGACTAGTTGCTCCGAGAGTAGTAGAAGAAAATGCTGAGCTTATGAAGACAGTTTTTAGTTTGAGAAAAAGTCCTCTTAAGCTTTTTAGGATTTTAAGCTTTACATTTGTTTTGAAATTTATCTTTCATCTTTTAACTTTAGGTGAGTTAGAACAAAAATGTTCAGAACTTCTTGGAGCGAAAGCCGCTGTTGTTATAAGTTCATTTCCAGAGATTGGTATTGATGTTGATAAGCCTTCAGATCTTAAGCTGGTCATGGATGTGCTAAAAGGTTTATCTTCGGAGAAAAGAGTAACCATTATTACTGAAGAAGCGCCTTTGCCTGTTGGACCATACTCTCAAGCCATTAGGGCAAAAGGGATGGTTTTTGTTTCCGGTCAAATTCCAATTATTCCGGAAAGCGGAGAAATATTCAAAGGCAGTATAAAGAACCAAGCCGAACTGATTTTTAACAATATAGAAAAAATACTTATCGCAAGTGATAGTTCGCTTTCTAATATTGTTAAAATTAGTGTTTTTATGCGAAATCTTGATGATTTCGGCGAGTTAAATTCTGTTTTTAAGGAGGTGTTTAAAATTAGTCCCCCGGCGAGGGAGACAGTTCAGGTATCGCGTCTTCCACTAGACGTCGATATTGAAATCTCAGTTGTTGCATTATCAAACCACTAAACCTGAATTTATTGGTATGAACTAATTAACACAAAGGAAGGATGTCAAATGAAAATCACAAAAGTAAACGTAAAACCAGTAGAAATGAACAAAGTTAAAGCAATTGCCAGTATAACTATTGATGATAATTTTGTTGTTCACGATTTAAGAGTGGTGGAGGGAGAAAAAGGCTTGTTTGTTGCTATGCCAAGCCGCAAATTACCCAATGGTGAATATCGGGACATTGCACATCCAATTAATATGCAAACGAGAGAAATGGTTCAGGAGGCTGTGCTCGAAGAGTTCAGCAGGCTGCTGGTGAGAGCTTGACACCCCTAATAGCATAATTTATTATACTTCTACGGTTAATAACTGGATTAACCATTGGGGCGTCGCCAAGCGGTAAGGCACTGGAATTTGGATCCAGTATGCGTAGGTTCGAATCCTACCGCCCCAGCCACTTGGAGCGGAGGCGTATCCGTTAACAAAACTTGATTGTGAGGAAAAGGATGGGCGTTGGGATTGTTATCTTAGCCGCAGGTGAAGGAACAAGAATGAAATCCAGCCTGTCGAAGGTTTTACATCCTCTCTGCGGTCAGCCAATGATAAAATATGTTGTAGATACCGCTAGAAAGATTAATCCTGAAAAAATTATAATGGTAGTAGGTCATAAAGCAGATCAGGTTAAAGATGTAGTTGGTTCTAAGGTTGATTTTGTTGTTCAGGAGAGACAACTTGGCACGGGTCATGCGGTTAAAGTTACTGAAAATGTGCTAACTGATTTAAAAGGTGATTTACTTATTTTAAACGGCGATACACCTCTTATTACATTTATAACCTTGAAAAATCTTATTAATCTTCACAATAAAAATAAATCATCCATTACTCTCCTTACTACTTATTTTGATAATCCTTATGGTTATGGAAGAATTGTTCGAAACAAAAATGGTTTAGTGGAAAAAATAATCGAAGAGAAAGATGCCACAGAAAACGAAAAACAAATATGCGAAGTTAATACAGGAATATACTGTTTTAAAAAAGATAAATTATTTAATTCGCTTAAGAAAATAAAGGCTAACAACAGACAAAAGGAGTATTATTTAACAGACGTAGTAGAAATTCTGAAGAATGAAAATCAGGTTATTTCAGCTTTTTTAACAAATAATTCAGATGAAGTTTTGGGAATTAATTCAAGAATACAGCTTGCGGAGGCAAATGGCTTAATGAAAAAAGAGATAAATGATTATTGGATGAAAGAAGGAGTAAGCATAATTGACCCTCAGTCAACCTTTATTGATAAAAATGTAAAAATAGGACGCGATACAGTTATTTATCCGTTTTGTTTTCTTGAAGGCAAGACAACTATTGGAAAAGGCTGTTCCGTGGGTCCGCTTGCCCATCTGATAGATACAAAAATTGGCAATAATGTAAAAATACAATATGCGGTGGTAAAAGAGTGTAATATTAAAGGAGATAATGTTATTGGCCCATTTTGTTCTTTAAGACCGGGAACTATTATGGAAAAGGAAGCAAAAGCAGGAACTTTTGTTGAAATTAAAAATACCCGGATAAAAGAAAAAAGCAAAGTTCCTCATTTAAGTTATATTGGAGATGCCGTTATCGGGAAAGAGGTAAATGTTGGGGCAGGAACGATTACGTGCAATTATGATGGAGCAAACAAGCATAAAACAATTATAGAAGATGGCGCTTTTATTGGAAGCGATACGATGCTCATCGCGCCAGTTAAAATTGGAAAAAAGGCAATTACCGGCGCAGGTTCTGCAATAGCCAAGAATGTTCCGGCAGGAAGTCTTGGGCTTGAAAGGTGTGAACAGAAAAATATATCTGGCTACAGGGAGAGATTAACAAAAAAAAGAAAGGATTATATTTTTATTTTTAAATGTGCTAATATAAGTATTGATTTAAACACATCAGAGGTCGAAAGGGAAACATCTATGATTAATGTGACAAAGAAGAGAATGATGCTTTTTTCTGGCACATCTAATTTGCAATTGAGCAGTGAGATAGCGGGAATTTTTGGTTTAGAGCTTGGCAAAGTAGAAATATCCACATTCAAAAATGGTGAAATTTATGTAAGATTTTTAGAAAGTGTCCGAGGAGCGGATGTTTTTGTTGTTCAATCGATTTGTCCGCCGGTTAACTCTAATTTAATGGAATTATTAATAATGATCGATGCTTTGAAACGGGCTTCTGCCAAGAGAATTTCGGCAGTTGTTCCTCATTACGGTTACGCAAGACAAGACAAAAAAACGCTTTCAAGAGAACCGATTACCGCTAAGTTAATCGCAGATTTATTTTCAACCGCTGGCGCTGATCGCATTCTTACAATGGATTTGCATGCTGGTCAGATTCAGGGATTTTTTGATATTCCGGTGGATCATATAACCGCGATTCCAACACTAGCGTCTTATTTTGCTAAAAAAGATCTTAAAGATATAGTGGTTGTTTCTCCCGATGTCGGGCGAGTTAAAACAGCCAAAAAATTTGCGGATATGGTAGGCGGTTCTCTTGCAATATTACATAAATTAAGGCCGGCGCACAATATTTCTGAGACCACAAGAGATATTATTGGTGAAGTTGAGGGTAAAAATGCTATAATAATTGATGATATGATTGACACCGGAGGAACTATTCTTGAGGGAGCCGAGGTATTGCTTTCAAAAGGAGCAAAAGATATTTATGCCTGCGCGACTCATCCTATTCTTTCAGGGTCAGCAGTTGAAAGATTTAAAGCGTCTCCCTTAAGGGAAATTGTTTTAACTAATACAATACCAATTCCCAAAGAGAAACTTATTGATAAATTCACTGTTTTATCGATCGCTCCATTGTTGACGGATGCAATAAGAAGTGTTTACGAAGATGAATCAGTGAGTGAGAAATTTGGCGGAGATAATCAGCCGTGAGACGTGATAGGTGATGGGTAATTAACATAATTAACTCTTTAGCAAAAAGGTAGATTTGTTTAGAACTAAATCAAAAATAAAAAATCAAAATGCAAAATGACAAATCAAAATTTAAAAATGAGCCAAGAAATAAAGTTTAAATAAAACTCAAATAGCTAAAACTTTTGACATTTAGATTTTGAACTTTGATATTCGTTGGTACTTGGGCATTAGTATCTGGGTTTATTAATTGTATTAGCTAACACATTAGCTTTTGGTATATTTACCTTGAAAGGCAGAAAATAATTTTTTCATTTTAATATGTATTTTTGATTTTTTATCTTTGATTTTTGATTCTTGTAACAAAAAATATATTTATATTTCTAGTTTCTGATTATTTCAATTTATAAATACGAAAAACCACACAATTTACAGGAGGATTTAATTAAATGGAAATAGTGCATTTAAAAGCAGAATATCGTGAAGGAATAGGGAAAAGCGCTGTAAAGAAACTGCGAGCGATTAACAAAGTTCCTGCTATTTTTTATGGTGAAGGTGTTGAAAATATACCTATTGCTTTAAACACCAAGGATTTAAAGGCTGTTATGGGTACGGAAACAGGAATTCATACTGTTCTCGATCTTGAAATTGACATGGGAAGCAAGAAAAAGGTAAACGAGAAAGCAGTGATAAAAGAAATTCAGAGAAGTCCTGTTAGAGGATCTTATACTCACGTTGATTTATTTAAAACTGATCTGGATAAGAAGATTGAGACTGCTGTTCCATTGGTTACAGTTGGCGAAGCGCCGGGCGTAAAAGAGGGCGGACTGATTCAGCACGGAATAAGAGAAATTGAAGTTGAATGTTTGGTTAGGGATATGCCGAAGCATATTGATGTTGATATAAGTAATTTGAAAATGGGAGATGTAATTCGTGTTGCGGATATATCTAAAGTAGAGGGCATTAAGTTTTTAACGCACGAAGAAGAAATAGTGGTTTCAGTAATTCATCTGGTAGAATTCAAGGAAGCAGAAGCGCCGGCGGAAGAAGTGGAACCAGAAGTAATTGGCGAGAAGGAGAAAGAAGCAGAGAAAGCCTCTGAAAGCTCATAATTCAAATCTTTCTATATTAACCATCTTAATCGATCTAAAGGGGATTTGCACAATCCCCTTTTTTCATAGTCCCGGTAGGATAGCCGTCTCGGCTGTCCAAGAATAGAAGATAGGTGGGACGCCTGTCCTACTTAAATTAAAGAGATTTGATTGAATGAATGAAAATATTTTAGAAGTTGTTAATTTAAGAAAAATATATAACCACAGAAATGATTCCGTTGTCGCGCTGGATGATGTTTCGTTTAAGGTAAAGAGAGGAGAAATCTTTGGTCTTTTAGGTCCTAATGGAGCCGGCAAAACAACAACCATTGGCGTGTTAACGACTAAAACAATTCCTTCTGGCGGAAAAGCCTTTCTAGGTGGTATCGAAGTTGCAAAAAATCCTTTGGAAATAAAAAAAAGAATTGCTATCGTTCCTCAGAATTACAACTTGGACCGTGGTCTTTCTGTAAGAGATAACCTGATTTTTCATGCCAAATATTTTGGCGTGTCGAAAGAAGAACGCGAACAAAGAGCTGATTACTTGCTTGAGGAAATGGATTTATACGGAAGAAGAAACGATCAGGTATTAAATTTTTCTGATGGAATGAAACGGCGGTTGATGATCGCAAGAGCTTTAATGCACGATCCCGAAATTATTTTTCTTGATGAAGCAACGATTGGGCTTGATCCCGAGGCTCGACTTTTAATCTGGCGGAAGATTAAAGAATTAAACAATAAAGGTGTGACTGTATTTTTAACGACTCATTATATGGAGGAAGCTGATAGGTTATGTGATCATGTCGCTATTATGGATAAAGGTAAAATATTGGTTTTGGATTCACCCGACCAGTTGAAAAGTATGCTTCCTGATGGAAATATAATCGAGTTGCGGCTGGAGAATATAAATGATGAATTTCTTTCTTCTCTTGAAGGTATTAAGGGGATAAAAAAAATTGAGACAGGGATAGATGTAATTAAATTATTTACTGATGGTAAGGACAATATTGTTCAGGAGGTTTTTGGTCTGGTGTTTAAATTTAAACTTCCTGTTCTGGCCATTCAGCATTATTCGCCCACGCTTGAAGATTTGTTTATTTATCTTACCGGAAAAGGTTTACATAGTGGAGATTAATGAATACTCAAACTTTTTTTGCCATAATGCAGAGAGATTTTAAAGTATTGCTTAAAGAATTTGATGAGTTTGTTATTCGTGTTGCAGTCCAGCCAACACTATTTGTTCTTGTTTTTGGTTTGGTTTTGCCGAAGATTGGAGAAATTCCGCAAGGCTATATAAACTTAATTGCTCCGGGAATTCTGGGAATGTCAATGCTCACCGCTGGTGTTTTTAGCACCGCGATTCCCTTAGCGTGGGATTTTGGCGCTACGCGGGAGATCGAAGATCGGTTATTCGCTCCTATCAGCGTAAGGGCAGTTCTTCTCGAGAAAATTGTTATGGGGATGATTCAGGCTTGGCTGGCTGGAGGGATTGTTTTTCCGATAATCTATCTTTTTACCCGCCAGAATTTAAATATTCAGGTTCAAAGTTATTTTTTTCTGCTGTTGATTCTGTTTCTGACAGGGATAATATCTGCGCTTTTTGGGATGGTTTTAGGAACAACTTTTGAACCGATAAAATTTTCTTTAATGTTTTCTTTTATAGTTATTCCAATGATTTTTCTCGGCGCGGCTTATTATTCATGGGATAGTTTAAAAGCAATTCCATGGCTAAAGTGGGTAACTCTTGTTAATCCTCTTTTGTATGTCAACGAGGGATTTCGGGCTATTCTCACTCCTCAGATTTCCCATATAAGACTCGAGTATTCTTTAATTGGTTTAATTGTAAGCTCGATCGTTTTTACTATTATGGCAATTAAAGGTTTTGAGCGGAGAGTCTATAATTAAGGCTTTAGACGGTACAGACTTTCAGATTCTTTTGTAAGAGATTTGATTGGCCAAAACTAAATTAAAAATAAAAAGTTAAAAATCAAAATGACAATTTAAAATTTAAAAATAAATTCTGCATAAAAATTTTTTCATTTTGATATGTATTTTTAATTTTTTATCTTTAATTTTTGATTTTTAAAGCAGGCGATATTTTATATTTCTAATCTCTGAATTATTTCAACTTAGGATATGAAAGAAGGACTTACATGCTTTTAATCGTTGGACTTGGTAATCCGGGAAAAAAATATATTGGTACAAGGCACAATCTGGGTTTTATGGTGATCGAAAAGCTTTCAGAAATTTGTAATCTTCCATTGTCTAGAGTTGCGCATAAAAGTATTTTTGGAAAAGGTAAAGTTTTTGGCAGGGATGTTATTTTTGCTCAACCTCAAACATTTATGAATTTAAGCGGTCAGAGTGTTGCGGCTATTATGAGATATTATAAAGTTGCTATTGATGATCTTCTGGTGGTACACGATGATTTAGATTTGCCGTTTGGTGTTCTAAGATTTAAAAAATCCGGAGGCAGCGGAGGTCATAATGGTTTGAATTCTATTATTGAATATCTTGGCTCTAAAGAATTTAAGAGATTAAAAATTGGAATAGGGAATTCGGGAAAACAAGATCCGGCAGTTTTTGTTTTAAAGCCGTTTACCAAAACACAGCAGAAAGAAATTCCATTTATTCTTTCAAGCGCGGCAGATGCGGTGATTAAATATATTGAAGATGGTTTGGCTGAAGCAATGAATGAGCATAACAGAGAGCAGAAGTCAGAAGTCAGAAGTCAGAAATCAGAATGATAATAGTATTGAATGTGGCTTAACATTGTATTTTTCCAATAGGTTTTGTGTTTAAAATTTCATCGGACCACTAGTGAAGTCTGGATATAAATATATCGAGGCTTATTTGTCTTTGGAGAATGCGAGTAGGACAGCCGTCTCGGCTGACATAACTGGATACCCGCTTTCGTGGGTATGCTAAAAGCAAGGATTGGGTATGAGTTTGGAAAAAATTTTATCATTAGCAAATTCCAAAGAAGAAATAAAAGAATTAAGGAATAAAATTCAAAAATCAGGTTTGCACTCAAAAGTAATTGCGCCATCTTTTTTACGCCCCTTTCTTTTTACGCTTTTTTTTGATTCTCTAAATGTTCCTGTTTTGATTGTAACTTCTTCTGAGAAAGCGGAAGAGATGGCTTTTGAGCTGAAGAGTTATTTATCAGACGACAAGGTTTTTTATTTTCCTGATTGGGAGAATTTTGTTTATGAAAGAGTTTCCCCCGCCAAAGAAATAGTTGGAAAACGAATGCAGGTTTTAGATAAGCTTAAAAAAAGAGAAAAAATAGTTGTTGTTGCTTCATTCGCCGCCTTAATGCAAAAAATTATCCCATCCCAGCAGAATATTTATTCGCCGGTTAACTTAAAAACAGACATTGAAACAGATTTGGAAGATTTAACCACAAAGCTGGTAAAGGCAGGATATAAAAGAACTTCTGTTGTTGAAGAAAAAGGAGAATTTTGCGTAAGAGGCGGATTAATAGATATTTTTCCTTCTACAGGCGACTTTCCCTTAAGAATAGAATTTTTTGGGGACAAAATTGAGTCAATTCGGGAATTTGAAATACTTTCTCAGCGTTCCATAAGAAACATTGAGCAGTTTGAAGTTTTTCCGTCTCATGAAATTATTTTATCCAAATCTTCAATTGAACGGGCTTTAAGTTTAGTAGATTTAAACAAGAATACTTCTCAATGGTTAAGAGAAGATATTGTCAGAATTTCAGAGGGGATAACCTTTAACGGCATAGAGCGGTATATTCCTTTTTTGTTTGAAGACTTAAGTAGTTTCTTTGAATATTTTCCTTTAGACGGAATGGTGTTTTTCGATGAACCCCGATATCTTTACGACGAAGGGAGAGATATTTACAGTAAGAACGATGAGTATTTACAGGAAACTAAAGATGCAGATTTGTCATTAAATTCGTTTATGTTTTCTGTTGATGAAGCAGTGAATTTAATTGAGCAGAAACGGATTGATTTCGTTTCAATACAAACACCAGACAGAGCTGACTTGATAGGAAGGCTGGAGGCTGTTCCGGTTGATTCTTTTCAGGGAGATCTTGGCAGGCTAAAAGAGACAATAGCAGATTTGGAAAAAGATGGTTTTACTGTTGTTTTGGTTTTGGGGAGCAAAGGGCAGGCGGATCGTTTTATTGAGCTTTTGAACGAGTGGGGATTTGTTTCAGGCAATTCAAAACATATTCTTTCCCCCGGTATTAATATTTTTATTGGCAGCCCAAGCAAAGGATTTATATTTTCTTCTTTAAAGTTAGCTGTTTTTGCTGAGAGCGATATTTTTAAGAAACGAAAGAAATATCGTCAAGACAAGCAGACATCAGAAGCGATTTCTCTTTCTGATTTTTATGATTTAAGGAGAGGGGATTATGTCGTTCATTTAAATTACGGAATTGGCAGATTCGGCGGGCTGTTAACAAAAGAAGTTGATAATATTTCAAGAGAATATATGTTAATTGAATACGCTAGGAATGATAAAGTGTATGTGCCGTTTACCGAAATGCACAAGGTTCAAAGATACATTGGCGCAGATAATTCACTTCCAAAAATCAGTCGTCTTGGCACGAATAAATGGAATCAGGCAAAAAAGAAAGCAAGGGAGTCAGTTAGAAAATTAGCTTTTGACCTTTTGGAGCTTTATGCTCAAAGAGAAAGTGTTAACGGCTATTCTTTTGGTCCTGACAGTGTTTGGCAAAAGGAGCTGGAAGAATCTTTTCCTTTTGAAGAAACCGCGGATCAGGCTCAGGCAATTATCGATACAAAAACAGATATGGAAAAAAATCGGCCTATGGATAGATTAATCTGCGGGGATGTCGGTTATGGAAAAACAGAAGTTGCTTTAAGAGCGGTTTTTAAAGCAGTGATTGAAGGCAGGCAAGCTGCGGTTTTGGTTCCTACAACAGTTTTAGCGGAACAGCATTACAATACTTTTTCCGAACGGTTGGCTTCTTTTCCTATTAGGGTTGACGTTTTAAGCAGATTTAAATCAAAATCAGAACAAAAAGAAATTTTAAAAGATTTAACCGAAGGTAAAACAGATATTATAATCGGAACTCATAGATTATTACAAAAAGACGTCAGGTTAAAAGCTCTTCAGATGTCGCTTGCTTCGATTAGAGATTTAAGTGTAATCAATACTCCTCCCGAAGACAGGTATCCTGTTGTTACTTATGTGGGTGAATTTGACCGCGAAATGGTTAAACATGCTATTCAGCGGGAACTTGCAAGAAAAGGTCAGATTTTTTATGTTCATAATCGGGTAAATACTATCAGTCGTATTGCTTTTCAGTTAAGAAATATTGTTCCCAGCGCGCGGATTGGAATAGCTCACGGTCAAATGTCTGAACATGAACTGGAAAGAGCGATGGATTCTTTTGTATCCAGAAAATACGATGTTTTGGTTTGCACTACTATTATTGAATCAGGTCTTGATATCCCATCGGTCAATACATTAATTGTTGATGAATCTGACAGAATGGGTCTTAGCACTCTTTATCAGTTAAGAGGAAGAGTGGGGAGAGCTCACCATCGGGCGTATGCCTATTTCTTTTTTAAAAACAAAATGTCTTTAAATACTGCCGCTTATGAAAGATTAAAAACAATTAGTGAATTTACCGAATTAGGATCGGGAATCAGGATTGCGATGCGTGACCTTGAAATCCGGGGAGCAGGAAATCTTCTTGGCCCGGAGCAGCACGGCTATATGAGCGAAGTTGGGTTTGAGCTTTATTGTCAGCTTTTAAAAGAGGCGGTTGATGAGTTGAGGGGAAGATTGATTAAGAAACCTTTAGAGGTTAGAATTGATTTGCCTGTGGAGGCGTATATACCAAAATCTTATGTGTCCGATGAGGCGTTAAGAATAGAAGCTTATCAAAAAATAGCCGCTGTGAATAATTTTGAAGACTTAAAAGATGCTATGGATGAATTAACTGACAGATACGGAAATACCCCGCTTCCAGTGAAAGATCTTGAAAAAATTTGTCATTTGAAAATTTTAGCCAAAAAAGGTTCTGTTTCTGAAATAAGATGGGAAAAAGGAAAGATTTTTCTTAAAAATGTCAGGATAAACAAAAAGACAGAGGAGTTTTTACATAATAAATATAGAAATTTAAGATACGAAATTCGTTTAAATACAGTGGTGATTGAGGATGTTAAAGAGGGCAAAATTTTATCTTTCCTTGAAGAATTGATTAATGATATAATAAACTTTGTTTGAAAATAGTTAAATGAACTACCTCGCCGCTTGCTGCGAGGTATCGGGTATTCAGAATACAGAATTCAGAAGCCAGAAGAAATACAAATAGAAACATAGTAGCTGGTATTTTTCTGAATTCTGACTACTGAATTCCAACAACAAGGAACATAAAACAATTCTTACGCGGCAAGCCGTGGGGAATTGAACCCAAGAAGAGATTAAATTTAAAAGGGAGAAGGTTATGAAAAAATTTAGGATAGTTGTTGGTTTGTTGTTTGTTTTTATTCTTGTCAGCGGACTGGCTGGGTGCGGTAAAAAAATTGCGGCAGTGGTCAATGGAAGAAATATTTATGCGGAGGATGTTAACAAACAGCTTGAATCAATAAAAGGACAGCATGGAGATGTTTTTAAGGGGGCGGAAGGGAAAAAGAAAGAAGCGGAGTTTAGGAAGAAGATAATTGATAATCTGATTTCTGAACAACTTGTTCTTGAGGAAGCCGAGAAAAGAAAAATTAAAGTTACCGCTGAAGAATATGCTTTAAAGCTGGCTGAGATTAAGAAATCGTTTCCTTCAGAAGAACAATTTAATGAAACACTTAAAAAAGAAGGCTTAACCGAAAAGTCATTAGAGGAAATGATGAAAAAACAAATGCTCATTCAGAAAGTTTCTGATGAAATAACTGCCGGAGTCAAAGTATCAGAAAGTGAAATAAAAGATTATTATGATAAAAATCTGGAGTTATTTAAAGACTCTGAACAAGTAAAGGCACGGCATATTCTGGTAAAAACCGAAAAGGAAGCAAAGGATATTTTATCTAAACTAAATGCTGGTTCAGGTTTTGAGGAAATGGCTAAGCAGTATTCTACTGATAAGTCCAATAAAGACCAAGGTGGAGATTTGGGATGGATTCTCAAAGGTCAAATGGTGCCAGAGTTTGAAAACGCGGCTTTTAGTCTTGAGACAGGTAAGTTGAGTGATCCCGTTAAAACTCAATATGGTTTTCATATAATAAGAGTGGATGATAAAAAACCAGCCCAGCAAAAGCCTTTTGATGCAGTCAAAGCGCAGGTTAAACAGACAATTGAGAGTCAAAAGAAGAGAGAGAAATTTCAAGGCTGGATCGAAGAAGTTAAGAAAAAAAGCAAGATTGAAATAAAATAGTCTTAGATACAAAAGCCCTTAAAAAGGGCTTTTGTGCTATGAGGTGACAAATTGGATTGTTTCTTCGAAGAACTGGTTAAAATTATGTCCGAACTGAGAGGCAAAGACGGGTGTCCGTGGGACAAAGAGCAAACACATCAAACACTTAGAAATTATACAATAGAAGAGGCATACGAAGTAGTTGATGCGATTGAAGAAGACAACTTTGATCATTTAAAAGAAGAATTAGGCGATTTACTCCTGCAGATAGTTTTTCATTCCCAGATTGCCAGCGAAAATAATAAATTTACAATTGAAGATGTTTTAAAAGGATTAATTTTAAAACTTAAAAGAAGACATCCTCATATTTTTGGTGATTTTGTCGCTTCTTCGTCTGAAGAAGTGGTTATGAACTGGGAAAAAATTAAAAAAGAAGAAAAAGGAGAAAAATCTTTATTCGAGGATATACCTTTGCATCTCCCGTCTTCTTTATTTGCTTATCTGGTTCAGAGCAAGGCTTCAAAGGTAGGTTTTGACTGGACCGAAAAAGCAGAGGTTATTTCCAAGATTGAAGAAGAAATAGAAGAATTAAAAGATTCGCTAAACGGAAACGGAATTCTTGAAGAAGAAATAGGAGACATATTTTTTTCTTTGGTGAATCTTTCACGGCATTTAAAAATAGACCCCGAAATCTCACTTAGAAGAACAACCAGAAAATTCATTAAACGTTTTGAATATATGGAGAAAAAAGCCGAAGAAAGCGGAAAGACATTGGAGGAGTTATCTTTGGATGAAAAGGAAAAACTCTGGATTCAGGCGAAAAATGAAACGTGAAACGTGAAACGTTAGATGTGAGACGTAAAGAAGTACGGGAAGTAATATATGTAGCGTTGGGGCTTGTCCCCAACGAAGGAAGACAGGAAGCCAGGAAATTAAAGTAAAAAAGGAGGATCTTTGGCAATATGACGCTTATTAATAAAATAACTGCAAGGGAGATTTTAGATTCAAGAGGAAATCCGACTGTTGAGGTTGATGTATTTTTAGAATCCGGAGGGTTTGGAAGAGCGACTGTTCCTTCAGGAGCGTCTACCGGCGCCTTTGAAGCAGTCGAGTTAAGAGATGGTGATAAGAAAAGATATTTTGGAAAAGGTGTTCTTAAAGCTGTTGAGAATGTAAACAAGGTTATAGCTTCGGAATTAATTGGTTTTGATGCTTCAAATCAATCTGGTCTGGATGAGAAATTAATCGAACTCGACGGAACAGAAAATAAAAGCCGTTTAGGAGCTAATGCGATTCTTGGTGTTTCACTTGCCGCAGCCAAATCCGTTGCTAATTCAAAGAAAGTTTCATTTTTTAAATATCTTGGCGGGGAAAGCGCCAACGTTTTACCTGTTCCAATGATGAATATATTAAACGGCGGCAAGCATGCGGACAATAATCTTGACATTCAGGAATTTATGGTAATGCCAGTTGGCGCAGTATCCTTCAAAGAAGCGTTAAGAATGGGAACAGAAGTTTTTCATTCACTTAAAAAAGTTTTATTGAAAAGAGGGTTAAATACGGCGGTAGGTGACGAGGGAGGATTCGCTCCTAATCTTGATTCAAATGAAGATGCAATAAAAGCAATTATTGAGGCGATTGAATCAGCGGGTTACGTTTCGGGCAAGGACATTTATATAGCAATGGACCCAGCGGCAACAGAATTCTATAAAGATGATAAATATATTTTAGCCGGGGAAGGCAAGAGTTTATCTGCTGATGAGATGGTAGATTTTTACGAAGCGCTGGTGGGTAAATATCCTATTATTTCTATAGAGGATGGAATGGCCGAAGAAGACTGGGGCGGATGGAAGAAGATAACCGATCGGCTCGGTAAAAAAATTCAGTTGGTAGGAGACGATTTATTTGTTACCAACAGAAAGCGTTTAGCAAGAGGAATTGAGGGGAAAACTGCAAATTCTATCCTTATTAAATTAAACCAGATAGGAACATTAACAGAAACTCTTGAGACCATTAAGATGGCGAAAGATGCCGGGTACACAACAGTTGTTTCCCATCGCTCAGGAGAAACAGAAGATACTTCAATTGCGGATATTGTTGTCGCGGTTAATGCAGGACAGATAAAGACAGGAGCTCCATCGCGAACCGACAGAGTTTGTAAATATAACCAGTTAATCAGAATAGAGGAGGAATTAGGAGGAGAAGCGAAATATTTAAAAGAAGATGTATTTTGCAATTTGGTTCTTCTTAAAAAATAGTTAATAAAAAGGAATACTAATGCGTCTTACAAAAATTGTTGGCACGATTGGTCCAGCCAGCAATAATTATGATGTAATTGTGAATATGATTAAAGCCGGACTTGATGTAGTTCGGCTTAATCTTTCCCATTCTTCTCCTGAAAAACAGGCAGAAGTCATTAAAAAAGTAAGAAAAGCTTCAGAAGAAACAGGCAAACCAGTCGGCATAATGATAGATCTTAAAGGTCTCAAAATACGGATAAAGCTGGCAGTAAACGAGATTTTTGTAAAAAAGGGAGATATTTTTACATTTATCACCGAACCGCCTGTTCGGGGGAATTCTATATTAATTAATTACCCCGGAATATTAAGCCAGCTAATGCCTCAGAATACCATTTTTATTGATGATGGTTTTTTTCAGTTTAAAGTAAAGGAGATAAAAAAGGAGAGTGTAGTTTGTGAAGCCTTAAATGAAGGGAATTTGCGTTCAGGAAAAGGCGTAAATATTCCCGAAATCTCTCTTGATCTTCCGGCTTTAACAGAAGAAGACAAAAAAGATTTGGATTTTATGCTAAATCAGGAAATTGATTTGATAGCAATGTCATATGTAAAAGATGCCGCTGATATTATGAACCTTAAGGATTTTATTGGAGATAAAAAAACAATGGTTATCGGGAAAATAGAAAGAAGAGAAGCAGTTGAAAATATAGATGAAATAATTTCCGCTTCAGACGGCGTTATGATTGCAAGAGGGGACTTAGGAGTTGAGATACCGCTTGAAGAAGTGCCGGTTGTTCAGAAACAGATTATTGATAAAGCAAATAAAGCAGGAAAGCCTGTCATAACCGCAACTCAGATGCTTGAGTCGATGACAAACTCTCCGCGTCCGACACGCGCTGAAGTGAATGATGTGGCAAACGCAATTTTCGACGGTACAGATGCCTTGATGCTTTCAGGAGAAACAGCGGTTGGTAAATATCCTGTAGATTGTATAGTAATGATGGATGCTGTTGCAGGAAAAACGGAGTTGGCGTTGAATTATGAGATTATTCTTGAACAGAAGAACCGATGGATTCATGAGTCGGTTACTGATGCAATTAGTTTTGGAGCGTGTAAATTAGCAAATGATTTAAAAGCGAAGCTAATAGTTGTTCCAACTCAAACAGGTTATACGGCGCGGAATGTTTCAAAATACAGACCGGCTGTTCCTGTTTTTGCTTTATCTTCTGAGGTTGAGACAATGCGTCAGCTTTCAGTTTCACGGGGGATAAGGTCATTTTTAATTAATCCAAGCAGAAGTATTGATGATGTATTTAATCAGGCAGTTGATATTTGCATCAAAGAGGGAAATGTAAAAAAGGGTGAAAAAATTGTTATAACGGCTGGCGCTTTGGTCAATGTTCCCGGGACAACTAATTTAATCAAGGTTTACCAGATTACTTAATTCAATAGTATAGGAATTTCCATTTTTTCTATGTGGTTTTAGATAGTTATGGTTAGTAAAGATAAATAAAATCCCACTGTCATTTCGAGCGAAGCGAGAAATCTAAGCTATAAAGATATCTCCCTTCGGTCGATATGACAATAATTAAATTACTTAAGAGGTGATAGGATGGTTATAATAAGACTTAACCCTGCAAATATGTGTGCTGGATGCAAATATCTTTCTCCCAATGGGAAATTTTGTCTCTCTGATATGTGGATACCTGAAAGAAGGGGGATTTGCAAGTCTTACGAAAGAAAAGAACAGGATGGGCAGGAAGACTTAAATAGTGTATTAGAATAACATACATTTAATCCTATTTTCATTTTTGCAAATCTTAAAATGCAAAACAGATAATTCTTAATTTGCATTTTTCAATTTGCAATTTACAATTTAAGTTAGCGAACGAAGCGAGCCTGACTTAAGGGGATCAAAGTGGCAAAGAATTATTCCAACTATCGTAAAAAAAGAAGAAAAAGCAAATTAAGAACTAAAAGCAGAAAAAGATTTCGCAAAGGACCTAATCCGTTCTCGATTTTATTTATTATTATAATAGTGGCGGTTTTTATCTGGTCAATTAATCCTTTGAGTGAAAGATTCAGAAAAAAACAGGAAACATTATCTCTCGAACAAAAAATATCATCAGTCAAAGAGAAAAATAAGTTACTTGAGGAAGAACTAATTCGGCTTCAGGTTGATGATAGTTATTATGAGGAATGGGCGAGAAAAAATCTGTTTCTGGCTAAACCCGGAGAAAGTGTTTATTCACTTGTGGGAATTGAGGATAAAAAAGATGCTGTAAAGGACAAAAGCCGTTGGTGTGATATATTAAAATATACCCGAATTGGCATTTATTTCAATCCTCTCTTTTTGGAGAAAGTAAAAGAGCATGGGTAATTTTATAGAGAAAGAGGTTGCGGGGTGAAAGTTGCAGCAATTGATATAGGAACAAATTCAACACGTCTTTTGATTGCCAATATTATTTCCAAAACAAATGTTGCAATTTTATGTAAAGAATCGATAATTACCCGGTTAGGGGAAGGTCTGAACGAGAATAGGGTTTTGTCTGGCGGGGCGATTGAAAGAACGTTATCTGCATTATCTTCTTATAATGAAATAATAAAAGATGAAAAGGCAGAAAGAGTACGAGTAGTTGCGACCAGCGCGATGAGGGAAGCGGAAAACAGTCAGATTTTTATAACGGAAGCTAAACAAAAATTTGATATGGATGTAGAGATAATTAGCGGTGAAGAAGAAGCAAAATTTTCTTTTAGCGGAGCAACTTATGAATGGGATTATATCAATGACAGATTTAGTCTTCTGGTGATTGATGTCGGAGGCGGGAGCACTGAGTTAATCGTAGGAAAACCGTTAAAACCTTCGAGGATTTTTAGTTTTAATATAGGCTGTGTTCGTTTAACAGAAGAATTAATTCATAACGATCCGCCAACTCCCAATGAGTTAAGATCATTAAAAAAACTTATTAGATCAGCCACCCAAAGGGCGATTCCAAAAATTTTAAGTGAAAAACCAAGAAAGGCAATTGCGCTTGCCGGAACAGCTACCACTTTGGCTGCCATTAAGCAGCATATGGAAATTTATGATTATAAAAAAATTCATAACACGGTGTTGAATCTTATAGAAACAGAAGCTATCTTTGAGCAATTTATTAATCTTCCTCTTGAGAGAAGAAAGATGATAGTGGGACTTGAGCCCGGTCGGGCGGATGTTGTAATAGCCGGAACACTAATCATTTTGGAAATATTAAAGTTATTGGCATTTAATGAATTTGTTGTAAGCGAAAATGATATTTTAAATGGATTGGCGTTATCATTATTTTAATGCTTTTTCTTGACCTCCCTGAAATCACTTTGGTATATTGTCTATGTCCCACATTGCCCGAGTGGCGGAATAGGTAGACGCAACTGACTTAAAATCCGTTGTCCCTAGTGGACGTGCCGGTTCGATTCCGGCCTCGGGCACCACAAACTCTACCGAAACATCAAACTTCGTATTTAAATAAATCTCTTCTTCTGTTAATAGAAAAAGGAAACAGGCATACAAGAATAGAAGAAAAAACTATGACAAATATTATTGAAGTTGTAAATTTAAAAAAATATTTTTCTTATTTTGGCATTAAAGGCAGAGATTTTGTCAAAGCGGTTGATGGAATTTCTTTAGAGGTTAAAAAAGGAGAAGTATACGGATTTTTAGGTCCAAACGGAGCGGGGAAAACAACAACAATTCGCTGTATAATGGATTTTATTCATCCAACCAGCGGCAGTATTAAAGTATTGGGCAAAGATGCTCATAAAGATTCAGTATTTTTAAAGAAAAAAATAGGATATTTGCCCGGTAATGTTCGGCTCTATGACAAGTGGACCGGACAAGAACATATTGATTTTGTTGAAAGTTTAAGAGGTAAGTCTAAATTCGTAGAAGACTTAAAAGAAAGATTTAATTTTGATCCAGGTAAAAAATTTAAAACTTATTCTTCGGGAAATAAACAGAAGCTGGGATTAATTTTGACATTAATGCACGAACCAGAACTAATTATTATGGATGAGCCGACACTTGGTCTTGATCCGCTTCTTCAAAACGAAATTTACGAAATTTTTGATGAATTGCAAAAGAAAGGTCATACTGTTTTTGTTTCGTCTCATAACTTGCCAGAGGTAGAAAGAATCTGCAATCGGGTTGGGATTATCAAGGAAGGGAAGATAGTAGGAATTGAAAAAGTTGGTGAGCTTGGCGAAAAACGTTTACGTAAAGTTACAGTAAGATTTGATGTTAAATTCAAGAAGGCAGATTTTGAATTTGATGGAGTTGAAAAAATTGAAGAGATTTCAGACGGGTTGATTTTGACAGTTCGGGGAGATATTAATCCGATCGTTAAAAAACTGGCAAGCTACAAACTGCATGATTTAGAAATTTCTCATGCGACATTAGAAGATGTATTTTTAGAATTCTATAAAGGGAAAAACAATGTTTAGTATAATTTGGAGAACAATTAAAGACAGAAAGATTTCACTTATCTCCTATTCTTTAGGCGCGGCAGCTTTTCTTGAGATGTATGTCGCGCTGTTTCCCTTGTTTGCTGGCAAGCAAAAAGAATTTGAAAAGCTTCTTAATTTGTATCCGGAACAGCTTTTTCAAGCGCTGGGAATGGATAAAGCAAGTTTTAATTTAGCCAGAATAGAGTCATTTATTGCAACTGAGCACTTTAGTTTAATCTGGCCAATAATGGCAATAATTATGATGATAGCTTTTGGCGGCGCTCAGATTGCTGGTGAGATTGAGAAAGGTACGATTGAAACTATTCTTGCTCAACCAATATCACGGTTGAAAGTTTTTTTAAGCAAGTATCTTGCAGGTCTTGCAAATTTATTTGTCTTTGTTGTAGTCTCGGTTTTTGCTATTGCGCCTTTTTCCGCGATACATAATGTTGATTACAAGATAGAAAATTTTATCAAGATGGCAATCTTAGGGTTCTTGTTTGGTCTGGCAATTTTTAGTTTCTCGATGCTTGCTTCATCTGTATTTTCAGAAAAAGGAAAATCAAATCTTGTAGTGGGCGGAACCATTATCTTAATGTATGTGATAAATACAATTTCTACCTTCAAAGAGAGCTTGAAAAATTTGAGATACTTGTCGTTTTTCTATTATTATGATTTTTCTGCCGCTATGAACAAAAACACAATAGATGGTTTAGCGATTTGGGTGTTTTTGGGAGTCTCGATTACAGCGACAATCCTTGGCGCAGTTTGGTTTATGCGGCGAGACGTGGGAGTATAGTTACCTACTTTTTTCTTATCCAAAAAAATCTTGACAGGCATAAAGAAAAGATTTAATCTAATATATAGATGGTTATCTATATGTTTATTGGGTGTAAAAATGTGCGACAGAGATAGTTTGTTTTTTAGGGCGCTTTCCGACAAAACGCGAAGAAATATCTTAAAATTACTTAAAAATAAAGGTGAGCTTTCAGTTAAAGAAATAGTTGAGTATTTTTCAATGACTCAACCCACAATATCTCATCATCTAAATGTTTTAAAGGAAGCTGGACTGGTAAGATTTGATCGTAAAGGAAAAGAAATTTGTTATTGTTGCGATTGTATGACTGTTAGAGAGTGTTGTAAGGAATTTTTTGAAAAGTTGATATCTTATCCGGATGAGTCGGAATTATAAATAATTTAGTTAAACGGAGGTGAAGAGAATGAAATACAGAAATTTTCTGGAAGCAAGACATTGTGACGAGGGCTGTATATTTTTGTCCTGAGCATGACGTAAAAAGGTTCTAAAAATGTTCAGATATAAAAATAAAAAAGATACGAGAACTGTTATTTAGTTCTTGTATCTTTTTGTTTTTTGGCAGGAAAAATATTCTGAGCGCCGAATTTAATAGGAGCATGATACAAGATTCAAGATACAGGATTCATGATAAAAGCTATTTTAATTTCCTGCATCTTGTATCATATATCTTGTATCCTGAAAATTTTAACTAAGGAAGTAAAAATGGGTTGGACGCGTGAAAGAATCGGTGACATTTTGGTTAATGCGGGCTTGATAACCCAAAAAGAACTGGAAAATGCTTTATTGGCTCAGAAAAAGTCAGGAAAACCAATAGGCAGAATTTTAATTGAGAATAGTAGAGTAAGCGAAGATCAAATAGCTCATGCTCTTGCCCGACAGAAGAATCTGCCTGTCGTAGATTTAAATGAGTACAATATAAACGTTCATGCCGTAGCTTCAATACCTGAAACTGTAGCAAAACGTCACATGGTTATTCCAATAGATTACAAAGACGGTTATTTGGTTTTAGCGATGTCTAATCCTTTGGATGTTCACGCAGTTGATGACTTAAGGGTAATTACAGGGTATGATATAAAGCCGGTGGTAAGCACAGAAACTGCAATTAATAATGCAATCAATCAATACTTGAAAGGATCAGTGGAAGATGTTGTAGCTACAGTAGCGGCACAAATAAAGGAAGTAGAAGAGAAAGAAGAAAAAAGAATTCAGAAAGAAGATTCACCCGTTGTAAAAATTGTAGATTCGATAATCGTTCAGGCAATTTCAAAAGAGGCAAGCGATATTCATATTGAGCCTCAAGCCGATGATGTGAAAATCAGATACAGAATAGACGGAGTTTTGTATGATATTATGTCGATACCAAAAAACTTACAGTCCAATGTTATATCAAGGTTTAAAATAATGAGTGATATTAATATAGCTGAGCATAGGATCCCTCAGGATGGTCGGTGCAGTTTGAAGGTTGAAGAAAAAGATGTAGATTTCAGAGTGGCAACACTTCCCACTGCTTTTGGAGAAAGTGTTAATTTGCGAATTTTGGATAAAAGTAAAGCTTTGTTGGAGTTGAAAGACTTGGGCTTATTGCCCGATTCACTCGAGCGATTCAAATCTTTCTATACCAAACCATATGGGACATTGATAGTTACCGGTCCAACCGGTTCTGGTAAATCAACCACTCTTTACGCAACACTTAATATTTTGAATTCGTCTGCCAAGAAAATAATTACCATAGAGGACCCAATAGAATATCAATTGCCGGGTGTTCTTCAGGCACAGGTTAATACTGCCACAGGTCTTACTTTTGGAAGAGGGTTAAGGTCGATAGTCAGATGTGATCCGGATATAATTATGATTGGCGAAATTCGCGATCTGGAAACTGCAAGGATTGCTATTGAATCCGCTTTGACAGGTCATCTGGTTTTATCTTCTTTGCATACTAATGATGCGGCAGGCGCTTTAACAAGGCTGACAGAAATGGGAATAGAACCATTTCTTATTTCCTCTTCTGTTAGTTGTGTGATGGCGCAGAGATTGGTGAGAAAACTTTGCAATGAATGCAAGGAGGAATATGAACCCTCTGTTGAATTGCTTAAAGCGAGCAGGGTTCCGTTTAACGAGGGAGAAAAAATAAAATTATGGCAGTCTAAGGGCTGTAAGAGATGTCATAACACTGGTTTTAAAGGAAGAGTGGGAATTTACGAAGTTATGCTGATGAATATGGATATTGAAAAACTTTGTATCACGAAAAGTTCTTCTGATGAAATGAAAGAAGCAGCTATAAGAGGTGGAATGAAAACTCTTTGGGAAGATGGTGTTGAAAAGGTTAAAAAGGGAATTACCTCATTAGAAGAAGTGTTAAGGGTGGTTGTTTAACCCAGATTTTGCACTATCTTTCGCGATAAGCTTGTTATTTTGCTTTTATGCTGTGTCAAAACTAGAGACTAGAAATCAGAAACAAGAAACTAGTTTAACAAATAAAACATGCTGGACTCTTAAATATCACAAGAATACAACAGAGAACTGGGTCTAGTTTCAAGTTTCTAGATGTGCCTGCGCCAAAAAGTCTCGTCTTCCTTGCCTAAAAGCAAAATTCCTGCGCTTTTCATCGAAATCTAATGCAAAACTGGGTTTAAAAAGAGAGGAGTTTTTTGATTGGAACGAACTAAACAAAAATTTGAATTTGGCACCGATGGATGGCGTGCGGTTATTAGCGACGAGTTTACTTTTAAAAATGTTTCTTTAGTAGCGCAGGCAGTTGCTGATTTTATAAAATCGGATGAAAGAAAAGAAATAGATATTTATAAAAGAGGCATAGAATATCGTGATTTTAAAAATGGATTAGTAATTGGTTATGATACGAGGTTTTTATCAGACAAATTTGCGAGAAAAGCGGCAGAAGTTATTTCTGCCAATGATATTCCGGTATTTCTGGTTAAAAGCGCAACTCCGACACCAGTAGTTTCATTTGCTGTAAAGGATAAAAAAACAGCAGGGGCCGTAATGATAACAGCCAGTCATAATCCTCCGGAATATAATGGAATAAAATTTAAACCTGAATACGGCGGCTCAGCGCTTCCCGAGTGCACAGCGTTGATAGAAAAATGTCTCAACAGGATTTTAGATGAAAATAAAGAAGTGAAGGTTAATCCGGTTGCAAAAATAGAAGAATTTGATCCATTCATTTCTTATTTTAATCAGATTAAATCATTCATTGATTTTGATTTGATTGGAAGCGCAAATTTAAAAGTAGTCGCGGATCCTATGTATGGCGCTGGCAGAGGATGGTTAAGCAGGATTCTTAATGAAACAGGATTAAATGTAATTGAAATTCACAATGAGGCAAATCCATATTTTGGTGGTTTAAATCCTGAGCCTATAGGCAAGCACATTCAGGCGTTAATAGACACAGTTAAAATAGAAAATGCGAATCTTGGAATTGCTTTAGACGGAGACGCCGACAGGATTGGATTGGTTGATGAGACTGGTGAATTTATAAATTCCCACCAGATATTTTCATTACTGCTTGATTATCTGGTTAAAGATTTTCATTTGAAGGGCGGGGTGGTAAAGACATTTTCTACGACTCAAATGATTAATCTTCTCGCGGATGAATATAAATTAAGATTGTATGAAACACCAATTGGTTTTAAATATATTTGCAGATTAATGTTGACAGAAGATATTTTAATTGGCGGCGAAGAAAGCGGCGGCATAGGAATTAAAAATCATATTCCGGAGAGAGATGGAATTTTATGCGGACTTTTACTTTTGCAGATGATGGTTGTAAGAAGAATAGATGATTTAATGGACAGAATAGGACATTTTTATTATGACAGGAGGGATTTTCATTTTAGCGATAATGATGAGAAACAGCGGGTTCTTGATAAAATTCAGTCAATAAAACCCGGTGAAGTATTTTTTAGCGATTTAGTCAGGACAGAAACTTTAGATGGGGTAAAGTTTTTTTTAAACGATAAAAGCTGGATATTGTTCAGAGCTTCTGGCACTGAGCCAATGTTAAGAGTTTATGCTGAATCTTTTTCAAGAGAAAGAGTGAGTGAGCTTTTGGATATAGGAGAGGCTCAGATTAGTCACAAGTTGTAAGTCAAAAGTCACAAGTTAAAACAGCTAATCTTTTGTATTTTTTCTTTTACATCTTTCTTCACTTGTGACTTGTGATCTGTGACTTATTTGTTGGGTAATTATTAGTATGAGTTAATTTAATAAATTTGGAGGTAACTAATGAAATACGGTCACTTTTCAGAAAATGGCAGAGAGTATATTATAACAAGACTTGATCTGCCAAGACCATGGATAAATTATCTTTCAAACGAGAGATATTGCTCAATCACATCACATACAGGAAGCGGTTATTCTTTTTATGAAAGCTCTGGTTACGATCGTGTCACCAGAGAATATCCTGTAGAAACGTTGCTTCAGGGGAGGCCGGGTCGCCAGCTTTATATGAGAGATATGAAAACAGGTAAATATTGGAGTCTCAATGGCAACCTTGTTTCAAAAGAGCCTCAATCTTGGGAAACAAGACATGGATTAGGTTATACAAAAGTCAAGTCTGTAAATTATGACATCGAGGGAGAGGTAACTTATTATGTCCCCTTGCACGATAGTTGTGAGATATGGATGGTTAGAGTAAAGAATATCACAGACAAACTTCGTAAACTAAGCGCTTTCCCCTATGTTGAATTCTGTTTGGGCAATTATGCTTTTGATATGATGGAGAGGAATTTTGCCAATCTTTTTAATGAAATGAGTATCGAAGATGAAGTGATTTATGCGACAAAGCGTTATTGGAATATCCCGGTAGCAAGACGTCGGGCAAAGGATAGTCTTTATTCACTTAATACAAATTCAGCTTGGGATAAATACGCTTTTTTTGGTTCCAGCTTTAAACCAGATGGGTTTGATTGTTTAAAGGAGAAATTTTTAGGTCTCCACAATGCTTGGCACAATCCTTTGGCGGTTGAAGAAGGAAAGTGTTTTAACAGCATGGGCAGTGGAGAGGATTCCATAGGAGCACTGCAATATACCTTTGAACTAGCGCCAAACGAAGAAAAAGAGTTTGTAGTTATTTTAGGAAC
Organism: Actinomycetota bacterium; assembly: GCA_016208465.1. Lineage (GTDB taxonomy): Bacteria > Actinomycetota > Aquicultoria > JACQXZ01 > JACQXZ01 > JACQXZ01. The sequence continues at coordinate 16,395 of JACQXZ010000038.1, read as the reverse complement.
AGTTTACCAGAAGGAAGAAGCGAGAGTTTTGATTTCTAAATATAATACGCCAGAAAAAGCAAAAAATGAATTTGAGCGTCTTCAGCAATATTGGGATGATTATGTGGAGCATGTAAAAGTAGAGACTCCAGACAAAGAATTTGATCTTTCTGTGAATATCTGGAACAAATATCAGACCTGGATTACCGCTTATTGGTCCAGAATGGATTCTGCTTACATTGGCGGTGGATCAATACTTGGATTTAGAGATACAGCTCAGGACATTCTGGGCGTTTTACCATTTGACCTGCAAAGATCAAAAGATAGAACGGCTTTGATTCTTAAACATCAGTTTCAGGATGGAAGTTGTATCCACAACTGGGATCCAAGAACAAACCTGGGAACAAAAACAGGACATTCCGATGATCCTCTCTGGTTAATTATGTCGGTGGTAAATTACATTAAAGAGTCGGGAGACTGGTCTTTTTTGAATGAACTGGTAGAGTTTTATGATTATGGACAGGAAACTGTTTATGATCATCTTTTAAAGGCAATTGATCGGGCATTGTTGATGAGAAGTCCGGATTTAGGCGGTTTGGGGATTTCTCTTATGGGCGCTGCGGACTGGAATGATGGACTAGATCAGATTGGAAGAGAAGGCCGCGGCGAAAGCGTAATGACAACAGAATTTTTGTGCTGGATGCTTTTGGAGATGGCCGAAATTGCTGAATATCAGCGTGATCACAAATTAAGCAAAAGGTATCTTGCGGATTATAAAAAATTAAAGGAAAAATTAAATTTCTTATGCTGGGATGGAGAATGGTATATTCGGGCAACCAATGATAAAGGTGAAGTAATAGGAAGTTCTAAAAATGATGAAGGTAAAATTTATTTAAATGCTCAATCTTGGGCTGTTTTAAGTGGAGTCGCGACTGGAGAAAGAGCTTGTATCTGTATGGATTCAGTTAAGCACCATCTTGATACAAAATATGGTCCTTTGCTTTATTCTCCTGCTTACAAAGAGCCAGATCCTGATATTGGAATAATAAGCAGATTTGCTCCGGGAACAAAAGAAAACGGCACTGTTTTTAATCATACAGTCTGCTGGACAGTAATTGCCGAGTGTATTTTGGGAAGAGGCGACAGGGCTTATGAATATTTTAAGAAGACATCTTTTATCGAAAGAGGCAAAGAGCCGGATGTTTATCGGGTTGAACCTTATGTCTACGCAGAATTTATTTACGGTCCGGATTCAGTTGATTTTGGCCAGGGTTCTTTTACATGGACCACTGGCACAGCGGCATGGATGTGGCGTGCTTGTCTTGACTGGGTATTAGGAGTGCGTCCTCATTTCGAAGGTCTTTTAGTTGATCCTTGTATTCCGTCTCACTGGACGGAATTTAAAGTAAAAAGATATTTTAGAAATGCTTTGTATGAAATCGAGGTGAAGAATCCTGATGGTGTCTGCAAAGGTATAAAAGAAATAAAGATGGATGGCGAGAAGATGAAATCGAATTTACTGCCAGCTATGTCTGACTCGAAACGTCATATTGTTGAAGTAACAATGGGTGAAGCTCAACCTGTCAGCGGCAGAGAAAAAAATATTATTCAAAGCTTGAAATCTATGTTATAATAAATTCTACACCAAGTATATATCATCAAAGATGCGAATTAAAAAATTTTGCATCAAAACTGCACTTGAAGTTTTCACTGAATTTATTGTTCCATTCAATTTTATTTTCGGGTATATCTTTAAAGATGAGTTAAAAGGATTCAAGGGTTCAAGTGTTTTCACTCGAATCCTAGACCCCTTGAACCCTATTTTGATTTCTACAACAAAGGAGTTTGTATTTATTTTCTAATTATCAAATATTTTGACTTGGATATGAAAGAACCAAGGAAATAGGAGGTTTTATTGAAGGCGGTTATCCTTGTTGGAGGAGAAGGGACTCGGCTTCGTCCACTTTCCTGTGATGTTCCGAAGCCAATGATGCCTATTGCTAATAAGCCTTTTATTGAATATATAATTAATCAATTAAAGAAATATTCAATAAAGGATATAATATTTAGCACTTGTTATTTGCCTGAACATATTGAAAATTATTTTGGCGATGGTTCAGATATAGGAATTAGTATTACTTATATCACAGAAGAACAGCCATTGGGAACAGCCGGTGCAGTTAAGAACGTTGAGGAATATCTAAAGGAAACATTTTTGGTTTTTAATGGGGACATTTTAACTGATTTAAACCTAGACGAGATAATCGAATATCATCTTAGCAAAAAATCAAAAGCAACTATCGCACTAACAGCAGTAGAAGATCCTACAATTTATGGCCTCGTTGAACTAAGCAAAGATAACACTATCTCCTCATTTCTTGAAAAGCCCAGTTGGGATCAGGTTACAAGTAATTTAATTAATGCCGGAACTTATGTATTAGAACCAGATGTTTTGAATTATATTCCCAAAGGAAAGAATTATTCCTTTGAAAGGGGATTATTTCCAGCGCTTCTTGAGCAGAAAGAGCCGATGTTTGGTTTTATCTCAGATTCCTATTGGTTGGATATAGGCACACCAGCAAAATATATTTTGGCTCACCACGATATACTTGAAGGAAAAATAGATTTTAGATTTGAGGGAAAAGAAATTAAACCCGGTGTATGGATTGGAAAAAACACAGAAGTAGATTCAACCGTAAAATTAGCCAGTCCATCATTGATAGGAAGTAACTGTAGAATTGAATCTAATGTGAAAATAGCAGGATTAACTGCGATAGGTAATAATTGCAGTATTAAAAAAGGATCTCATCTGGAAGGTTGCGTTATTCTGGACGATTGTAAAATTGAGGAAAATGCGATTATTGAAAACAGCATTCTAGGTAAAGGAGTTTTTGTAGGCAAGAAAGTTTATATTGGTGAAGGAGCTGTAATTGGAGGTAATTGTGCAATCGAGGAGGGGAATCATCTGAGCAGAGGAATCAAAATATGGCCGTCTACTCGGATAGAAAAAGACAAGATAAGGTTTTAAAAGACTAGAAGGGGGAATGTAGAATGAAAACAATTGATCTTAGTTTGGGTCGATTTAAAATACCAATTGCTTCAGTTGGAACATACCCTCCCCGGCAATGCGGAATTGCGACTTTTACTTATGATTTGTGTACAGCAATTAATTTGCGTAACAACAGTAAAGATTCATATATTGTTGCAATAAATAACGAAGATGGTTATAAGTATTCCGATGAGGTTAAATTTACTATTGATCAAAATGATTGCAAGTCCTACATTGAAGCTGCGATTTTTGTTAATTCCTCAGATGCAGAAGCTGTAAATATTCAGCACGAATACGGTATTTACGGAGGATCTGAAGGAGAGTATCTTTTAAGTTTTCTTGTTCATCTTGAAAAACCGTCTGTTCTTACGCTTCATACCACAATTCCTGAACCGACATATCGATTGAAAGAAATAACCCAGCTTATTTGCAAGTATGCTCATGCAGTGGTTGGTTTAACTGAGAAGTCTATTGAAATATTAGAAAATGTATATAAAATTGATCCTGCCAAGCTTAATTTGATTTATCACGGTGTTCCTGATGTAGAGAGACTTAGCACGGATTTATTTAAAAAAGAATATGGTCTTGCCGGCAGGAAAGTATTATCAACTTTTGGCTTGATAAACAGAGGAAAAGGAATAGAATATGTTTTGGATGCATTGCCTTCAGTAATCAGGAAACAGCCTGATGTTGTTTATTTAGTTCTTGGCCAAACTCATCCTGTTGTTCGCAAAAATGAAGGCGAGGCTTATCGGGAATTTCTAGAGAAAAAAGTTGATGATTTAGGCATTAGAAATAATGTTATATTTGTAAATAAGTATCTTGAATTTAAAGATCTGGTTAATTATCTGATGGCAACAGATTTATATGTAACTCCTAATTTAAGCAAAGATCAGATTGTAAGCGGAACATTGGCTTATGCAGTTGGATGCGGTAAAGCAATAATTTCAACTCCCTATCTTTACGCGCAGGAATTATTAGCAGGTGATCGCGGTGTGCTAGTTGATTTTAGAGATTCAGTCGGGTTGTCAGATTCAATTAACAAAATTTTAGGCGATCCGGTTTACAAAGAAAAGCTTGAGTTCGCGGCTTATAAATATGGACGCCAGATGACATGGCCTAACATTTCAAGAGATTACTTAAGATTATTTTCGAGAGTTTTGGAGAAAGAAAAAGTCAAAGATTCTGTTTTTACTACCTCAAAGATTATTTCGGAGGAAGAGTTGTCAAAAGGAGGCATTTCTATTGTTTGATCTAAACCCGATTTCTTTGACGCATTTAAAAACTTTAACAGACGATAACGGAATAATTCAGCATAGTGTTTACTCAGTGCCAAATCGAAAGACAGGTTACTGTATTGATGATAATGCTCGCGCATTGATTGTTATGGCAGCATATTACGAGCAATACGAGGATATTTCTGTAATTGATTTAATTAAAATTTATTCAGGATTTCTTTATTACGCGCAACGCGAGGACGGTAAATTTAGCGACTTTATGAGTTACAATCGTTTGTTTTTAAGTGAAGAGAGCTCAAGAGATTCTTTTGGAAGAGCTGTTTGGGCGGCAGGATATTTTTCATTAGTTAATTTTACCGATAAAAGCGTTAGTTTTGTTGGCGAGGAAATATTTAAACGCGCGCTTAACGATGATAATTTATCAACAATAGATAGTCCGCGGGCTTTAAGTTTTATTGTTATGGGTATTTATTATTATTTACAAAAACATCCTGCTCAAGAGCTTTATGAATCAATTCTTAAAAAATGCGCTGATAAGGTGGCTGATTGCTATAAGAACTGCGCGGATGAAGAATGGCAGTGGTTCGAAAATATCGTTGCTTATTCAAACGGAAGAATACCTCAAGCTATGTATCTGGCATATGATATTACAGGAGAAAAAAATTATTTGGATATTGCAGAAAACTCATTGAATTTTTTAAGCAAGCTGATGATAAAAAATGGCAAGTTATATGTAATAGGAAATAATGGCTGGTGCGTTAAAGGGAAAGAACCTGCTTTGTTTGATCAACAGCCTGTAGATGCCGCCTGTATGGTAGATGTTTACGCAACAGCATTTCAGATTACCGGAAAGAATATTTATAAGAATTTAATGAATCTTTCGTTTGATTGGTTTTTAGGCAAGAATATTTTAAACCAGCCGCTTTATAATTCAATAACCGGCGGTTGCTATGATGGTTTGCATGAAGAGGGTGTTAATTTAAATCAAGGCGCTGAGTCTTTAATCTCATATATTATGGCTGGTTTAACAGTTAATTCAATAAGCGCCCTTGATTCCAAGGTTACAGCCGGAAGGGATAATTTATTAAGGAAATTTAAAGAAGAAACTGTTTCTGCTTAAACTTCAATCAAATTGTATTTTCTCGATCCGAGCTTTAATTTTTCTGCGTATTCCAGTTGGACTTCCCAATTAATGTTTTTATGGATAGATCTAAATTTATCTTCTCCTGCTTTTAGATTTTCTGTTAATCTGCCTTCGAGTCCAATTTTTTGATTTACTATATCTACGCCTGCCTGATCAATCGCAACAGGGTCTTTTGATGCCATTATGCCAATATCATTTACAAAAGGTATATCGTTCCAGCTTGTGCAGTCGCAGTCTGGCGTAATATCCAGTAAAAAGTTAAAGTAACCAGCTTGATTTTCTTTATTTTTCAAGACACCATAAGCGTATTCAACTATTTTTTTCTGTAAAACGTCAGCTTCTTCTTTCCAGTTAATCGCAATTGCTCTATAGTTGCAGGTGACGGTGCATTCACCGCAGCCAATGCATTTTTTTTCATCTATTTTTGCGTATTTTTGATTATTATCCTTAAATACTTGAATAGCATTTGCAGGACACCATCTGATACATTTAGCGCAGGCATTGCATTTTTCTATTTCTATTGTTGGGAGTATGTCTGAATGCATCATTTGTTTCCCACTTCTCGAGCCGGATCCCATTCCAAGATTTTTTAACGTTCCACCAAAACCAGTTGCTTCGTGTCCTTTAAAATGAGACACAACGATGATTGAATCAGAGTGATGGATAGCTCCGCCAATTTTTACTGTTTTAAAGTAGTTCTGATTAATTTCAACCTCATAATATTCTTTGCCGGTTAATCCGTCCGCAATTATTATAGGCGCGTTTACGACAGAGTAAGCAAATCCGTTTTCAATCGCGCTTTTTATGTGGTTGATAGCGTTGCTTCTTTGTCCAACATAGAGTGTATTTGTGTCTGTAAGAAAAGGATGGGCTTTATATTCCTTTATCTTTTCCACTATTTGACGGATCAGGTTTGGTTTTACATAACCCAGATTCCCCGGCTCGCCAAAGTGAACTTTTAAAGCAACAAAATCATCTTTCTTGAAGACATCTTTAAGATTTGCAGCCTCAAATAAATTCTTAATTTTCGTAAATAAATTGTTGCCTGATCTTGATCTTGCATCTGCAAAAAATACATCTGATGACATAATATTATTTCTCCCGACTCTATCTCAAATCTCTATCCCTTACGCAAGATGACCATTTGTTTCAATAGTTGTTTCATGTTGTAATTGTTCAATTCTATTTTGATAAAGCTGGGTGTGTTTGTGTGCCACATTTGACCAGACTATTTTTTCTGTTACATATTCTTCTGCATTTTTTGCATAATGTTTTCTTAATTCATCATTATTAGCCATATTTATAATTGCATTTTTTAACTCAATTTTGTCATTAAGAGAGACTGCTATTCCTGCGTTGCTTGCCCGAATTTCTGAACCCAATCCTTCCAGATCTGTTACGACAGCCGGGACGCCAAGCGCAAACGCATGAGCAAGATTCCCGCTTTGAGATGCTTGGGAATAAGGAAGAATCATCATATCGAAAACCGAAAGAACTTCATCGTATTTTTCCGGCGAAAACATTCCTATAATTGTTTTGATTCTGTCTTTTGCGGAAGAATCTTCAATTGCCTTTAATAATTCTGGTTTGTAGATTTGGCCTGATGTTGAACCGGGCCGCGCGTCACCTGCAACTAACAAGATCCATTCTTGCCCAATTTTTTCTATTATGTCAGGCCATAATTTAACTATTTTCTCGAATCCTTTATTGGGTTCCCACCAGCCGATCATTCCAATAACTTTTTTGTTTTCTAAATGGAGATGAGTTTTTGTGTCTTTGTATTTAAATAATGATTTGGCTCCATGAGGAATAACATATACATTGTTTGGCACTCTTCCAATATTCATTGGAAGATAAATTTTTTGGTATTCCTCGTGAACGATGCCTGCGCTTGCAAGATCAAGGCTTAAATTCATAAAATATTTTTCTCCAAGATTTAAAGTTGTAAAAACACTATGGTAAGTAATGATTGTGGGGAAATTATTTTCAATTTTCCATCTGAAAAGAGGACGAAGGAAACTGGTACTGTAATCGTTATTTGTGGCGTATAATGCATATTCATGCTGAATATGAACTACATCTGGTTTGATGTCATCAACGGTCTGGTAAACTACTTCATTCCAGAGACAATCTTGAGTGTTTATAATCGGATAAATATTTTTTTCTTCTTTTGATCCTCCATCAGTATGGCAGATTATATGAACTTCGTGCCCCATTGATTTTAAAGCTGTTGTCAGTTCAAGCGAGTAAGTTGCAATTCCGCAGTGACGTGGAGGCCAACTGCTTATCCATGCAATTTTCATTTTCATCGTCTCCTTGTAAAGTTTAATTACCTATCACCTGTAAATATATTTAATTATAGATTATTTAGAAAAAATAAAAAATATAGAATAAATTTAAATTTTTAAATTAGTCATATGCTCATTAAAAATTTTTAAAAAAAATTTTTAAAAAAAAAGAGGAAAAACTATTTTTAGAAGGAAACATTTATCTGAAGTAGAAAAAATTATTATTAGGTTTTAGAGATAACTAAGCGCAGGAGGTGATTTTTGGTGGCTGTAAAGAAAAAAGCTGCGGCTAAGAAAACTACTGCTAAGAAAACTACAACTAAAAAAGCTGCAACTAAGAAAAAGAAGAAATAATCGCACTTTTAATTATTTAATTACACGGATAAAGAAACACAGAGTTTTCTGTGTTTCTTTATTTTTTCAGGCAGTGAGTGTTTTCCAGTCAAGAGATGAGCCTGAAAATTACACCTGCTTTAGAGAAAGAAAATAATCAGGGAGCGCCTCCTTTGTCAGATTAACAAGCTGCTCCTGAATTAAAACAGCTAATTGATTATCAGAATATCTCATAGCGATTTTATCAAGCATAATTAAAGTAATGCCTTTTTTTAAATATTGCTGGCAGTTGTCTAAACTTCTAAACTTTTCATAGGGAGTCATATAATCCTCTTTTTTATATAGCTTTTTCACTTTACCCTTTTCGTTTCTGATTTCTGTAGAAAATCCGCAAGGTCTATGGAAATTTAAATATTCATTAAAATAGGAATAGAAGTAATTCAGGTTACCGGCGTATTCTTTGCTGATAAATCCGCAACCAAGCCATTTTCTTATAATGCTGCCATTCTTTCCTTCCACTAAGGCATTATCATTAGTTTTTCTGGCTCTTGATTTTGTTAAATTAATGAGCATTTTATTAAGCAAATCGCATACAATTTTATTAATAAATTCTGAACCGTTATCACTATGAAACTCTATAATTGTAAATGGATATAGCTTTAATAATTTTTCAAGTAAGAGTTTTAAATATCTTTCTGAAATATAAGGGCAGGATCCTATAAATTCAAACTGAGTAACTTCATCTATTGCATTAATATGATAAACTCCTTTTTCACCATCTCTATCGCCTTGGCGCACAGTGTCTACTCTTAAATAGCCCGGTTTGCCTTCAGGCATAGGTTTTCTGCGTTCTCCTATGTTTCTTTCTACGCCAGGTTTTGTTTTTTGATAGTTAACATTTATACGTTTGTATAAAGTTTTGTACATCCTTATCACAATATTTTTTAAAGCATTACCATTAGGATAATTATGTAGCTTATCTGTATATGCTAATAGTTTTATATCTTCATCAGTATATATTTTGTTAAATTTATGTTTCTTCTGCTTACGTGTCTTTATATATCCTGTTCTTATATATTGTTTAATAAGCCTTGTCACTTGAGCCTTGGAATATCCAGTCATCCTGATTATATATTTTCTTACAACACCTTTCTCTGATTTTTTTAACTTTCCTAAATATTCAAACTTTATTAAAATTTTATTTATCCATTTATATGCCTCCTCTTGATTATTTTTTCTAAAGTCCAGCCTTTCTGTAGTCTTTAGAAATCCCTCTATGTCTTTTATTGTTTCTATTTTTACATCATTCATCTGGATTATCATTCCCAGATTATCTCATTGTTCTCCTTTCAGGCTCAATTCTGTTGGAAATCAAACCTTCGTTCAGGCTCATTCTGTATTGTACAAGACTCTATATTGACCACTCCAAGATAAAAGTCTATGATAATGATAGAAATTATCAGAAGGAGTGGGATAGATGGCTTTTATCGGAAAGAAGCAGGAAAAAATATCTGACATTACTATCAAAACCTCTGAACCAAAAGAAACTTTACCCTTAATCCATGAGGCAGTGGAACGAGAAAAGCGTTTAATAAATGACAGTATTCGAAAAACTAAAGCAAACATTAAAAATCTCACTGCTGCTTTGGGTGTCAGTCTCAAAGATTTTAAAGAAGGTAAAGTCAAATACACTGAAGATAAAGAACAATCTCTGTTGAAGTTGGAGGGAGAACTCAATTTTCTCAAGCGTTTAGAAATAAGGCTTAAGAGACTGGAAAACTTAGAGATATGCGCCTGAGGACTTACTTTAACCAGATTGAAAAAGAAGTCAGAACTGCAAGGTTTCTCTCCTCCTGTAAACTTACCTTTGAAGAAAGACCTCCCTGTATGGGTTTTATTGAAGGAATCCTTTATCTTCTTGATGGTTCCGAGCTTCATTTTACAGAGTTCATCGATGCCGAAATTCAGATCCAGAAAATTAATTATAGTTACCATTACATGCATAAAAACCGCCTCGTCTTCCGTTACGACAATGCTTCCGACCCCAAAGCTCGCAAACTTGCCACCTATCCTCACCATAAACATCTTTCCAACAAACTACTCCCATCACAGCCACCCGAATTTAGGGAGATTTTGGAAGAAATAACTTCCTTTATCACACTGTGACATTTTCTGTTTAAGTCTTGTCTGATAAATCAGGCGACTACAGGAAGAGGTGTAGTAGTTACTCCATTCATGGAGCCTCTTCTGCCATTTGCCCAATAAATTGGGCAACTACTTCAAGCTTTCCATCTTCTTCTCAATTTCAGCCAAATCAGTTCCAAACGGTTTCATCTCAACAACCGTCTGATACTGCTCTTTTGCTTTTTCTTTTTGGTTTTGTTGAATATATAACTCAGCTAAAATCAAGCGAGCAGCGACAAAATCTTTTCTTAACTTAATTGCTTTTTCAAGTCCAGCGATGGCTTCTTTAATTTCTCCTTGAGATTTATAAATGATGGACAGATTGTAAAGAACTTCAGGTTGATTGGGGTTAATTTTTAAAGAGGTTTGATAGGATTTGATTGCTTTATCCAGCTTGTTGGTTGCTTCATAGCTTTGGGCTAAATTTAGATGGGCTTTAGCGTTTTTGGGATTAAGCTCTGTTGTCTTTTTCAGATCAGAGATAGCTTTATTGAACTTGCCTTTCTGAAAATATTTCATTCCTTCTGAGAAGGTTTTCTTTTTTTGTTTAGTGAGGAAAGTTTGTCGGGTTTTTATACCAAGACTGAGGATAATTATTGTAATAAACAAAATAATAATTAGCCAGAATTTTTTCTTGAGCTTAGCAGTTTGAAAAAAAACAAGCAGTGTTTTTAGTAATTTCTCTATCCGTGTCGCTTGAACATCCACACAGACCACACTCAATTGAACTTGCTACAATTTACTGCAACGTTTCTATTTCAAATATTTATTTTTCTGGTTTCCCGCCTGCACGGATTTTATTATAAAGATTAATTAAAAATTTTACAATAGGACTATGGTATGATTTTTATATAGGACTTTTATAGGACCGTCCCAGGACTTTTCCTGTAATCCCTCCTGACAAATCCCCTCTAACTCCCCTTTTTTAAAGGGGAGGAACTGATTTTCTCGTGAACCTATCATAATAATAGTTATCAATTTGATCGATTCGGAAACTTTGTAAATTATTCGATACTCAGTTCCCAAATATTATAGACTATATTTACGAAACTTTCTAAATTGCTTTTGGAGAAATTCTCCCTTCTTTTATCTCTTTTGCTACTTTCTTTTCCCTATCAGTCACCATCTTTAAAATCTTAGGATCGTCCATCCAATCCTCTTCTGCTTCTAATTCTATCCCTAATTGTTTTCCAATCTCCTTGATTTGCTCTTTGGTTAGATGGAGGGTAACTGGAATAGTGTGTTTTTTGACCACTGCCTTTATCTCAACTCATTTTCGATTTTTGGTGTTAATCTACATCTCTCAATTTGTACATACCCAAGTCTGATTATATCGGGCATCCCTTCGCAAATCAATTTTTTTTAGCCCAAATTCTGAATTTTTTCAATTATCGCGTCCGCCATTTGAGAAGTCCCTGCGTTTCCGCCTAAATCGTAAGTTACGTTTATACCTTCTTCAACAACTGCCGCTGTCGCGTTTAAAACTTTTTCAGCCGCTTCTTTCTCTCCTATATGCTTTAACATTAAAACGCTTGATAAAATTAAGGCTGTTGGATTTACTTTATTTTGCCCCGCGTATCTTGGAGCGCTCCCGTGAGTTGGCTCAAACAAAGCAATCTCATCACCAATGTTAGCTCCCGGGGCTATTCCTAATCCACCAATCAAACCAGCGCATAAATCTGAAACAATATCTCCATAAAGATTAGGTAGAACCATCACATCGTATTTTTCCGGATACTGCACTAACTGCATACACATATTGTCAACAATTCTGTCTTCAAATTCAATTTGCGGATAATTTTTAGCTACATTTCTAGCTGATTCCAAAAATAAACCATCAGAACACTTCATTATATTAGCCTTATGAACCGCGGTAACTTTTTTTCGATTCTCAGCAATCGCGTATTTAAAAGCAAAGTTAGCAATTCTTTCAGAAGCCTTGCGGGTAATTCTTTTTATACTCTCAGCGGTATCATCATCAATCATTCTCTCGTTCCCGGCATATAAATCTTCTGTGTTTTCTCTTACGATAACCAAGTCAATGTCTGAATAACGGGATTTCACGCCTTTAAGAGAAAAACATGGACGAAGACAAGCGTATAAATCCAGTTCTTTTCTTAAAGCGACATTAACGCTTCTAAAACCGCTTCCAACAGGCGTGGTAATCGGTCCTTTAATCGCAATTTTATTTTTTCGGATAGATTCTAAAACATGATCAGGTAAAGGTGTTCCGTATTCTGACATCACGTCTGCCCCGGCATGTTGAACTTCCCAGTTAATCTTTATGCCGGTCGAATCAACAACCCTGCGCATTGCTTCTGAAATTTCCGGTCCGATTCCATCTCCCGGAATAAGAGTAATTTTATGCATTAATTATCCTCCAGTGTGAAATATAACCCCTCCGTCCCTCCCCTTATTAAGGGGAAGATTAAAACTAGCCTAAATCAAAATCTCCATGCTTTTTAAAATGTTCCACCAGTCCGCCGTCGTTTAAAATTTTAACCATCGCGTCAGGTAAGGGATTAAAATTAATCGTAATATTTTTAGTTAAATTTTTAACTGTGCCGCTTGATAAATCCACTTCAAGTTCGTCGCCCGCATCAATCTTATCCGTATCGCAAACCAGAACCGGCAAACCAACATTTATCGCGTTGCGAAAAAATATTCTTGCAAATGACTTTGCCAAAACAGCATTCACCCCGGCTAACTTAATAATTGTTGGAGCATGTTCTCGGCTTGAACCTAAACCAAAATTTTTTCCTCCAACAACAAAGTCACCTGTCTTCATCTTTTTAACAAAGTCAGGATCAGCGTCTTCCAAAACATGCTTTGCCAATTCCGGCAAATTTGTTCTTAGATGAAACAATCTTCCCGGCGCAATATGATCTGTTGAAATATTATCTCCAAATTTATGAGCTTTTCCTTTTAGCAATCCCTAAATCCCCCTATGTCCCCCTTTTGAAAAGGGGGAAAATGAAAAAATTTTTTACAAGAATTCCCTCGGATCAACAATTTCACCTTTAATCGCGGTCGCGGCTGCTGTGGCTGGTGAAACTAAATAAATAAATCCTTTTGGATTTCCCATTCTGCCTTCAAAGTTTCTGTTTTGAGTAGCAACGCAAATTTCCCCGTCACCTAAAATTCCACCGTGAATTCCAACACAAGCCCCGCATCCCGGAGCAGTAACAGACGCTCCAGCTTCAACAAACACCTCAAGTAATCCTTCTTTTAATGCCTCAAGATAAACTTCTTTTGAAGCCGGCGTTACAATCAGCCTGACATTGGGATGACGTTTCCTGCCCTTTAAAATTTCTGCCGCTACCCGCAAATCTTCCAATCTTCCATTAGTGCAGGTTCCAATGAAAACCTGATCAACTTTTGTTCCTTCAACCTCTTTTACAAGCCGGGTATTATCAACTGCGTGAGGAACTGAAATTACAGGCTCAAGAACGCTTGCGTCTATTTGATAAATTTGTTCGTATTCCGCGTCTTCGTCGGCTTTAATTAAAGAAAAATCTTCTTCTCTCTCTTCTTCTTTTAAAAATTCTCTGGTAATATCGTCAGAAGCAATCAGTCCGGTTTTCGCTCCCGCCTCAACCGCCATATTTGAAAGAGTAAATCTTCCCGACATTGTCATTTTTTCAATTGTTGGACCGCAAAACTCCAAAGCTTTATAAGTCGCGCCATCGGCTCCTATTAATCCAATTATATGTAAAATTAAATCTTTTGGATAAACTCCTTTGGGAAAATCGCCCCTCACTTCTATCTTAAAAGTCTCGGGAACCCGAAACCATGTTTTTCCGGTTGCCATTGCTATCGCGATATCAGTTGATCCCATTCCGGTTGCAAAAGCTCCAAGCGCCCCTGAAGTACAGGTATGAGAATCAGCCCCAACTAAAATATCGCCCGGTTTAACAAAACTTTCTATTAATCTTTGATGACAAACTCCTTCATTTATCTCAGAAAGAACCGCGCCGGTTTTTTTTGAAAATTCCCGAAGAATCTGATGCGCATTGGAAAGCTCGGCTCTCGGACTTGGCGCCGCGTGATCTATGAATAAAATTGATTTTTGAGGATTAAAAACCTTTTCCATACCCAGCTTTTGTAATTGCTGAATAGCAAGCGGACCAGTTCCATCCTGAACTGCAACTACATCAACACTGGCAATCACAATGTCTCCCATTCTGGCATCCTTGCCAGAATGACTGCTTAAAATTTTTTCCGCTATTGTTTTTCCCAATCTAATTATTTCCTTTGTTATTAATATAATTTTTATATATCTTAACCAGTTCTTTATCAAACAAAGCTCTTTTGAGCTGAACAGAAAGCGCTCTCACGTCTGATAAAATCGCGCTGGCTTCTTCTTCTTTAAGTTCAGTTCCATATTCCTTAAATTTCGCGATCAGAGCCTTGGAGCCAGAATGTTTTCCTATAACTATCTGTCTTTCAAGCCCAACTTCTTCGGGGGTAAAAACTTCGTAAGTAATCGGATTTTTAATTACTCCGTCCGCGTGAATTCCTGATTCATGCGCAAAAACATTTGTGCCGACAATTGCTTTCCAGACAGGAATTGTTCTGGCGGAAGCTTTGGCAACATATTCAGAAAGACTTCGAAACATTGATGTTTTAAAACCAAGTTCCATCTTGCCAATATATTTCATTGCCATCACAACTTCTTCCAATGCCGCGTTTCCAGCCCGTTCACCTAATCCATTTACTGTTGTATTAACAAAAGTCGCTCCAGCCTTAATTCCTGCTAAAGCATTAGCGGTCGCCATTCCAAAATCATTATGAGTATGCATTTCAATCTCAATGTTTATGTTTCTCTTTAAAAATTTAATTACTTTATAGGTTTCAAACGGATCAAGAATTCCAAGGGTATCACAAAACCTGATTCTATCCGCGCCCGAATCCTTGGCTGTTTTTGCGAATTCCAAAAGAAAATCAAGGCTTGATCTTGAAGCATCTTCAGCGTTCACAGAAACATATAAATTATGTTTTTTCGCGAAATCAACTGATTCTTTTACGCTATCCAAAACCCAAAGACGGCTTTTTTTAAGTTTATGTTCTATGTGAATATCCGAAGCTGATATTGATACTGCAACCGCATTCACTCCGCAGTCTAATGAATGTTCAATATCTGATTTAACCGCCCTGTTCCACGCGAGAATACTTGAATTTAATCCAAGATTAACTATTTTTTTAATCGTTTCTTTTTCATCGCCGCCCATCGCCGGAATACCAACTTCAATCTGATGAACCCCAACTTCATCTAAAAGTTTCGCAATCTCAATTTTTTCTTCATTAGAAAAAACAACCCCAGCGGTCTGCTCGCCGTCCCTTAAAGTTGTATCATCAATTTTTATTTTTGGTTCCTGCGGAGCAAGATCGAAATCTGTTAAACTTTTATCCACTTTTAAATAACACCTCTCTTAACAACAATATAGTACAAGAACAAAGGAATCGGGTCAGGAGACCCGATTCTACCCTCGGATAGGAGCAGGTCTCCTGCCCTGCCAAGAATTTTATAATTTCCTATACATTAAAAAAGCCTTTAGTGGCATTATACCAGAAAAGGCTTCCTTGCCTGTAAATATAAAATATTTTCTATTTTGGAAGAGCTTTATAATTAACTACTGCCCACTTATCTCCTTCTTTTTCAAAACTCCACGTTGTGGTCCAAACACTGCTTTGTCCTGAAACGCTGATGGTAAATTCAGCCGTTACAGTGGCGGCGTTGCCGCTTTCCTGAGGAACCGCTACTTTATAATCTGAAATTGGCATTATCTCATGACTACTAGTGTAGCTTTCAAGAGAGTCTCTGGCTTTGTACGATGCTGGAAGCATTTCATAAGCTTCCTTCCATTTCTTTTCCTGATATAACTTATAATAATCTGAAACATAATCATTTAACGCCTTTCCTGCTGAAACATAAACTTTAGGCCCAGTTGTTGGAGTTGTTGGTTGCGTCGATGACGGCTGCTGTGATGTTGGAGCAGGCGCTGTTTTTGTGGTTTTTTTCTTGCAGCCAGCAAGAGCAAACAATATAACTAAAATCATCAGCCCGCTAAATAATCTTATAACAAATTTCCTCATTAATATATCTCCCTTCAAGAAACTTTTTAAACCGTGTTTATTTTATCTGATACCTTAATATAATGCAATTGTTACTTCAACTTA
>JACQXZ010000001.1:11421-20394 GCA_016208465.1 Actinomycetota bacterium | reverse complement strand
TATATCTTCGATATAATTTTTTCCGTTATTGATTGAATCAACTTTATCTTTTTTGACATCCAACCCAACAACATCAAATCCAACATCTGCAATTTCAACTGCTAAAGGCAATCCAACATAACCTAAACCAATAATGCCTACTTTTACTTCTTTTGATATGATTTTGTCTTCAATAATCATTTATTACTTCTCCTTTTTTTAAATCCCCCCTAACCCCCCTTTTTTAAAGGGGGGAAGAAGAAAGGGCTAACCCTCGAAAATCTCCCTTTTTCGTAAAGGGACAACTCTCACAGTCCCCCTTTTGTAAAGGGGGATTTAGGAGGATTATAGACCCACATTTATTTTGGAAAAGAACTATCTATTTTATATGACGGCAATAATTCAGATATTTTTTTAAAAGCCAGCTTCATTCTCTGCTGCTTTATTAATTCCTCCAGTTCAAAGAGTTGTTCTCTTAACTTTGCTTTATCCAGATTATTTTTGCCTACCATAAAAATTTTATCATAAGCTGTTGGCAGTTCTGTTTCGTCATCATTAAAAAGTTCTTCATCCAGCTTTTCTCCCAGTCTTATACCACTATATTCTATTTTAATATCTTTCTCTGGCTCAAACCCGGAAAGTCTTATCATATTTTCCGCTAAGTCTTTTATTTTTATCTGCTCGCCCATATCCAAAACAAAAATCTCTCCGCCATTACCCAAAGCTCCTGCCTGAATAATCAACTGGACGGATTCCGGAATTGTCATAAAATATCTTTTCATTTCCGGATGAGTAACTGTAATTGGGCCGCCTCTTGCAATTTGCTCTTTAAATATGGGGACAACGCTTCCTCTCGAGGCAAGCACGTTCCCAAACCTGACAGTTATAAATTTAGTTGGACCAACTTCCGGCATTGTCTGGATAACTCTTTCAGCCAGTGCTTTTGAAGCGCCCATAATATTCAAAGGGTTTACCGCTTTGTCGGTAGAAATAAGAACGAATTTTTTAACACCAAACTTAAGCGCAAGCTCAGCAATGATATGAGTCCCGATAAAATTGTTTTCAAGAGCCGCTCTTGGATTTTTTTCCATCATCGGAACATGTTTATAAGCCGCGGCATGAAAAACTACTGCCGGATGATACTTTTGAAAAACAACGCTCATTCTCGCCCTGTCTCTTATGTCTCCAACTACAGAAATTAAACGAGGAATGATTGAGTTCGATTTTAATTCTTCCTCAATCTCAAATAAATTGCTTTCTGCGTGATCAATCATAATAAGAAGGGATGGTTTAATCTGACTTATTTGACGACACAGTTCTGAGCCGATTGAACCACCTGCCCCTGTTACTAAAACAGGCTGGTTTTTTAAATATTCTGAAATTTTAACCACATCAACTTCAACAGGATCTCTGCCTAAAATATCTTCAATTTCAACATCTCTTATTTGATTTAACGAAACTCTTCCATCTATAATTTCATAAACTAACTGTTTTACATTTTACTTTAGCCGCTTCGCATTCAAAAATGATTTTCTTTTTAATTTCTCTTAAAGCAGACGGTATGGCAACAATTACTTCATCGGGTTTTTCTTTTGAGTCAAGTATTTTTTTAAGCTTTTTTGTCGGACCAATAACCCTTACCTCATTAATCCGCATTTTACTTTTAGACAAATCATCGTCCAAAAACCCGATTGGAATATAGCCCAGTGATTTATTTTTAAGCATTTCTTTAACCAGCATTTCCCCGGCGTCACCAGCTCCAATAATCAAAACTTTCTTGCTTTCAGCAGGCATTTTGGCAAACAACTTCAGTTCATTTATGCTTCTGTTTAAAAAACGAACTCCGCCTACTAAAATAACAGTGAGCAACCAGTCTATTATAAAAACGGTACGCGGCAAAGCTGTTGTTTGTAAAATATAAGACATTAAAATAGCTCCGACTGAGCCTACTGCGGATGCTTCAATTATTGCTTTTAAGTCTCTCAAGCTGGCGTAACGCCACATTCTTTTGTAAAGACCAAAAGAATAAAAAGAAATAATTTTAAACAAAATTATTGGAGCGCCTAAAAATTTTAAAAACTCAATATATTCAGATGTAAATGGAAATCCTATACGCAGGATAAAAGAAGCGATAAGGGAAAACGAAAGAAGAAATATATCGCCAATAAAATATACTAATTCTTTTTTGTTTATTTTTAGTTTTTCGATGTTAATTACCAACTTTGATCACCCTAACGGCTCCCAGTTACAATTATCTTTTAATATAGATAAACTATTAAGTTCAAATGTCAAAATCCAAAGTTCAAATGAATGTCAAAATCCAAATATTGAATCAGTTTGAACTTCAGGCTCTAGTGTTTAGACTTTTTGCTAAGAGGATCGAGGAAAAGATTAATGTAAGTTCCTGAGCCTCTTGTCTCAATCTCAAACAATCAATATCTTTTTGTGGATTTGCTTTTGTAATCATCCTTAACCAATGTTTTGTTTCTTTCGCTTCCTTTTTGCAAAGTGCAATTTTGTGTCGAAAATCTTTCTTTGATTCTGCTCCATCTGCTTCCATATAATTTGCGCCAATGCTTGTAGCAGACCTAACTACCTGACTAATCAAAGAGCGATTAATTTCATCTCTCGTAAGAGATTTCGCAAATTCAATAATGTCTTCTCCAAGCCGAGCAGTTCTCTCTTCTAAGTCATATACTTTATTGTTTGAACTTTGGATTTCATTTGAACCTTGAGCTTTGTTATTTGACATTAGCATATTTATTCACTGCCCTCATTAAAGAAATTTCTAGAAATCTTGAAATATAAAAATAGATTAAATATCCAATCAAAAAGAAATAGCTAAGGAATATCAAAACATAAAAATAAATTGAATTTAAAATAAATGGTTTATTAAAAAGATTTGCCAGTGGAGATAAAAAATTTAAGTTATAAGTCTGCGGAGTTTTATAAAAAAATGGAATTATATAAATAAATAAACTTGAAACGTCAAACAAAAATAAAATTAAAAACATTGCAGATAAAAGATATGCTTTATTTTTAAACATCTGAGTTAAACCAAGAGTGGTAAAAATTCCAATTGGAATAATGGCTGTATACAGCCACCGGCCTTGCAACCAGTTAGGATTAACTATTGTAACTTTAATGACTGTAATTGAAAACGCGAGTACAAATAAAATTACAAGATATATAATCGATGTAAGCTGATATTTTGAAAATAAACTTCTTTTATAAAATATTTCCTTTCCTAAAATAAAAAATAAACCGGCCAATGGAAAAAAAGTAAAATTCCATAAAATAGGGTAGGAATTTCTGTCTATTTTAACTCCCCAGGCAAATGATGCCCAGAAACCTTCGGAAAAAAACTTGATTGATTCAACAAACTGCTCAATTGGTTTAGTTTGAAAATAATTAATTATAGCATCCTTAATACCTATAACTGACGCTTTGTCTAATGCAACAAATCCTAACCTATTAGCAACCAAAGGAATTAAATAAATACCCAGAAATAATCCTGTGATACAATAAATAAAAATTAAAGCAAAGCGCTTGTAAGATGACTTAAGCTTATCGCTTTTTGAGAGAATTAAAATAAATATTGGAATCAGAAAAAGCATAATTAAAGTAAAAAAGGCAGTTCTTTTTCCGTAAAATCCTATAAAAGCCGACAATGAGAGAATTAAAAAACTAACCCATGAGAATTTTTTCAAAATTTTAACAGAATAGAAAATAAACAAAGCCGCGCCAAAATTAGCTAAATTATCCGGATTGATTGCTCCTGACATATGAGTAAACATTGGAATAAATGTTATAAATAAAGGGGTTCCCAAAACTATAAATAGATCATCCGGGAATAATTCTTTTGCCGTCCTATAACCTAAATAAACCACTAAAACACTTAAAATCACTGAAAAAAATCTGACAGCATAGGCGCGAACTCTTACGTCTGTAAAATATACCGGGGTGTAAAAAAGAAGGGATGCAATTGGATAACCAGGGGGATTATAAAGAACACCGCCCATCCATGTTTCGTTTATTCTTTCAATCTTTTTGCCTTCCTTAAACCAGCTATGTGGACCATCCCAAAAAATATATTCCCATGATTTTAAATCATACCAAGAGCCTAGGATTTCTTTGTCAACTTTCTCTAATAACAAATCGTTGTTATTTTTATACTTTTGGTTGCTTTCGAATGGAAGGTGTTTTTTAGCATAAAAATCTATATATTCAAACTGAGCGGGTTCATCCGGGGCTTGCCAAAGGGGAAATACTGTCGCATAGATAATGCCTCGAACAAAAGTTATCAGAAGTATTAAGATAATCGCAATTTTTCCAGCTTCTTGGGCTTTTATCCAGTTTTTAATCTTTTCAAAATTCATTTCTACCTCTACTCTACGCAAACGCACATTTGCAACAAAGAATCTTTAAGATAAAAAAAATTATAGCAAAACAATGAATAAAAAGCTATAATTTATGCATTACTACGCATTACTGATAGTGTGACCCCTGCCCTGATGTAGAAGGCATGATCTCTGTAAAAAAACAGAAACTGCTTAATATCGCGTTTTCTTGTCTTGACGATAACGAATGTTATTTAGAAATAGGAACATACTTAGGAAAGAGTTTAATTTCTGCTATGCTTCAGAATCCAACAAGAAAAGTTTATGCCTGCGATAATTTTTCTGAATTCACTCCCTCTAATTCTTTTGAAAAACTGCAAAATAATCTCCATGAATACAAATTAGACAGGAATGTAATATTTTATAACTCAGATTTCTTAGAAATATTGAATAAGAATAAAATCCCCTTTCCTGTAGGTGTTTATTTTTACGATGGCGCTCATGATGAAAATAACCAGTATCTTGCTATAAAAAATATTGAATCTCTTTTATCCAATAACGCTACTGTTATTATTGATGATTGGCGCTTTGCTGAAGATTCCAAATCTTATGCGAAAGATGCACATAGCAATTGTTTATGATACCACTCAGCGCGGTGATAATTTTGGTATGTATATCAGCAATGCTTTAAGCCGGCTTGGTCATCATGTAGCTCACCATAATCCAAATGTTTTAAGCGGAACCGTTACGAATATTGCAGAAGGCTTTGATTTATATATAGATATTGATGACAGCTTTCAGTACCTTCTCGAAGAAAAATTAAAACCAAAAATATGGTGGGCCGGAGACACGCACATTCAATATCAATGGGATTTTTATAAGGCCCAATTTTACGATTTTGTGTTTTGCGCGCAAAAAGACGCGGCTGAAAGTTTTTCTAAAAATGGCGTTAAGGCAAAGTGGCTTCCTCATGCCTGCGAGCCAAAATTGCATGGAAAAGTTAACGTTTCAAAAAAATATGATATTGGCGCTTGCTGTAATATGATTGGTGTAGAACGCAATCGATTAGTTCCTATATTAAAGGAAAAATATCCTAATAATTTTTTTCAAAGCGTAAATTATTGGGAGATGGGCAAATACCACAGTATGCTGAAAATAATTGTTAATATTGCTCACGCGAATGATGTTAATATGCGGGTTTTTGAAGCATGCTGTAGTGGAAGTTTTTTAATCTGCAACAAAGAATTAAGAGATAATGGTTTATACGATATAACAAAGAACGTTGAAGTTTATGAAAATGACGAAGATTTATTTGAAAAGATTGATTATTATTTAAAGAATGAAAATGAAAGAGAAAAAATTGCCTCTAAGGCTCGCAAAGAAATTTTAGCTAAACATACTTATATGAACCGGGCAGTTGAACTGGCAAAAGTCGGAGAGCAATATAGAAAATAAACCACCTCGCAGCAAGCTGCGAGGTATCAGGTATTCAGAATACAGAATACAGGAGACAGAAGAAATACAAACAGGAGTATAGCGGTTGGTATTTTTAGAATTCTGAATTCTGACTACTGAATTCCAACAACAACAAGAAACATTCTCTATTCTCTCCTTCCTATTATCTCTTTATAAATCTCCAACCGTTCCTCAATATGATCCTGTAAAATTCTGTCTTTAGTATATTCCTTTGCCTTTTCGCCCCATTCTTTTCTTGCATCTTCATCGTTAACCAGTTTTCTGATTTGCTTTATCCAGTCTTTTGGGTTTTTTGCTTTTAAGACATAACCTTCATCAATTGCTCTTATATATGGACCTGTGTAGCTGGCAATTACCGGGATGCCCAAAATTCCATATTCCAATAATTTCAAATCAGATTTACACTGATTAAAAATAATATCCGCTATTGGAGCTAAGCCTATATCAATTATCAACAAATTTTTAACAAATTGCTGATAGTCATTTGTCCATGGAACTGAAATTTTTTTTTCATCAGGAACCTTAAAAAACATTGGATCGCAGCCAATCATCGCGAATTTAACATTTTTAAACTCGTCAAGTATTGTTTCAACTACACCTTTTAACAACATCAAATCATCATAGTGCTGTCCGCCGCCCGCCCAGCCAACAACGAGTTCGTTTGGTAATCCCCCCTGCCCCCCTTTATTAAAGGGGGGTTCTAAGTGACCTTTATTAAAGGGGGGAGGAAGAGGCTCAACCCCTCTGTGTCCCCCCTCGGTAAGGGGGGAATTTAAGGGGGGTGTAGGAATGTAACAATTATCAAGGTAGTTGGGTATTACATAAATATTCTTGTTATATTTTGAGAACTCTCCTTTCAGATTCTCCGTTGAAACTATAATCGCGTCTACTTCCGACATCATCGTCTCTATATTCCTTCTTTTTTCCGGATCCTTATAATACTCATAACCACTATTACTTGGAGGTACTTTTAGAACCTGATCGTCAATTTCATATACTGTCTTTTTGCCAAGCCTCTTTGCCCAGCGAAGAACTTCAACCGCTAAATCCGAGGCTTGTCTTTGAAAAATAAACAAATCCGTGTCTAAAGGAGGCTCGTCTTCATAAGAATCTCTTACATCAACAAAAGCAAGGCCTGTTTCATTTAGCAATCGGGCAGGTTGAAGAACCCTATAGATTCCACAGCCTTGTTTATCCGCAACATAAATAATAATTTTAATAGCATCTGGGTTTTGCCATTTTCTTCTATATCTTTCAGCATTTCTGACAGTATGCGCATACATATCTGGAATGGTCCAGAGAGTTTTGCTTTCAAAGTGATGAATTAAAACATTGCTTATACCCACCGGGGGATGCCCTGCTTTTTTTAACCTTGCCTGATAATCTGTGTCTTCATACCATCCCATTTCAAACTGTTCATCAAAAAGCCCGATTTCTCTAATTGTCTGCCTTTTCATCACAAAACAAAAACCAATAAAATGATCTGGTCCAATTTCTGGTTCTTTTTCGGCTAATTCAGCCGCTCGTTTTTCGTAATCAGGAGCCATCTCTAAACGTTCATATAGAGGAGAGGCATAATAAATTTCAGGATTTTTTTCTAATACAGAAATTAAATTTTCAAGCCATTTTGGCGGAACAATTATATCGTTATTAAGAATCGCGATATAATCACCGGCTGAAGCGCGAATACCTTGATTCCAGGCTGGCGCTACACCGCGATTAATCTGATTGGTGATCACAGTTGTCTTTTCAAGAGTTGCCAGATATTCTTTTGTTCCATCAGTTGATCCGTTGTCAATAAAAACAAATTCATATAAATCATCAGGAGTGTGTTTTTTAATACTTTCTATGCACATCATTGTATATTCAAGCTGATTGTAAACCGGAATAACTATGCTTACTTTTGCCTTTTTACTGCGACTCGAAAATTCATCAAAAGGAATGTTTGTTATCTGAAGATAGCCATAATCGTATTTCCATTGAGCATATAAGTCTTTTGAATCAGAATCATAACTTTTCCCGATATGCTTAACTTTAACCGGCGGGAAATGCGCAATGATTAATCCATTTTTTTTTGCCAGCAAACTATAATATTGATCCTCTCTCCCGTATAAACCTGTTCCTTTAAATTTACCAAATTTATCAATTATTTTTTCAGGAAACATCACGCAGGCAAATCCAACTATTCCGGTTTCGGGGATTTCCAGAATAATTCCGTTGCCATAATCAACCTTACGATACTTATTGTTCTGTTTAGCAGTATCGATATCCGCGGATAGATAAGCAAGCTGCCATTCTTCTTCAAAAGCTTTAATCATCTTTTGCGCCCACTGTTTATCCTCGGGAAGAATCGTATCGTCATCTAACTTAACAATAAAATCACCTTTTGCCTTAGCAAAAGCCAGATTATATCCCTCGTGACAGCCAACATTTTCGCCGGGATCAATTAAAATAACACTTTCATTTTCTTTTTCAATTTTTTTTAGATATTCTGTAACGCCTTCATAAGGAGGATGATTGTTCACCAAAATATACTCAAAATCACCAGTGGTATTCTTAAGAACCGCTTCAATGCATTGTTTCATTATTTCCAATGGATTGTAACAAACAGTTGCTATGCTAAGCATATTAATCCCCTTTTGCCTCCTTTAAAAAACATATCTTGAAAGAGTGGTTAATAAATCCGAACAGCCAGCTTGAAAATCCAAAGTTCAAAATCCAAATGTCAAATGAATGTCAAAATCCAAATTATTAAAAGTTTTAGTCATTTGAGTTTTGGGTTTCATTTGAACTTTGAGCTTTGACATTTGAACTTAAAATTCCACTTGACCCCTCGACTCCTTGACTCCTTTCAATATTTCTTTATAAACATTAAACCTTTCTTCAATATGGTCACTTAAAATTCTGCTATTTGCAAACTCTTTCGCCCTTTTGCTTTGCTCGTTGTAAAAATCTTTATCCTGAATTAATTTTCTCAATTGCTTAATCCAGTCTTTTGAATTTCTTGCTTTTAAGACATAGCCTTTGTCAATTGGTTCTATATAAGGACCAGTGTAACTTGCAACGCTGGGAATCCCAAGTATACCGTATTCTAATAATTTTAAATCCGATTTACAACGATTGAAAACTGTATCCGCCAGAGGAGCTAGTCCTATATCGATATTCGCTACAGTGTTAA
>JACQXZ010000001.1:0-11389 GCA_016208465.1 Actinomycetota bacterium | reverse complement strand
TTAACATAGGCTTGGTGTTCACTCTGCCACTGATAAAAAATCTTTCTTTCCTCGGGAATTTTAAAAAATCCGGGATCGTAACCAATAAAACCAATTTTGACAAAATTAAATTCATCTACTATTGATTCCAAAACTCCCTTTATCAGCTCCAGATCATCATAATGAGTAGCGGTTCCTCCCCAGCCGATTATTAATCCCCCCTGCCCCCCTTTATTAAAGGGGGGAGAAGAAGGATTATCTTTATTAAAGGGGGGAGAAGGGCTTACCCCCCTGTGTTCCCCCTTACCAAGGGGGGAATTATCTTTTTCAACCTGCCAGTAACGCGAATCTATATAATTAGGTATCACATAAATATTCTTATTGTAAACCAAGAGCTGATTTTTTAATTCTTCGGTTGTAACTGTTACAGCATCTGCATTTCTGACTGAATGCTCCATATAATATCTTACTTCGGGATCGCTAAAATGAGGATATGCCTGACTTCTTGGACTAATCATAAAAAGCTGATCGTCAATCTCGTATACAACCCGCTTGCCTCTTTCTTTTAAAAACATCATTGCCTGAAATGAATAAGGAAATCTTTGACGCTGAAAAATGTATAAATCCGCGTCAGGGGGTTCTTCATCAAATGTAATAAAAAATTCAGAATGAGCCAAACCTTTTTCTTCTAACATCTTAGCCGGCTGAAAACATCTGTAAACCGCGCAGTTTTGAAGCGCTGTTCCGTCGACATAAAAAACCAGCTTTAAAGCATCTTTTCTTTTTTCTACAGCTTTTTGCTCATCTTTCTTCTGGATTTTTTTTAAATAATCATAGATTTCTTTAGCCTGAGTTTCCGAATAGCATCCCCATTTTAAAACATCCATTACAAACTGACCATAATTTGATATGTCCCGCTCCTGCTGCCACTTTTCAAGAGAATCCGTGGTAACTCCATAGCCATACTCAAATTTCCAGAGTCCATATGCCGGATCACTCTCTTCAGTTCTTCCCAGATGAACTATTTTAATTGGAGGAAAATGAGCAATTTTCAAATTGTATTTTTTTGCCTGCTTGCTGTAATGCAGTTCTTCCCATCCATACAAACCTCTTCCCTGAAACGGACCAAACAAATCTATTGTTTTTCTTGGAAACATAGCACAGGAAGTGCCTACAAAATCTTCGCCTGACGGTTCTTCCAGAATAATTCCATCACCATAATCTTTTACAACAGTTCGTCTTGGAATTTTTACATTTGCTTCTACGTCGGTCGAAAGATAGGCAAGGTCAGGAACTTTATCAAAAGCTTTAATCATCTTTTGAGCCCATTCTTTGTCATCCGGCAAAACTGTGTCATCATCAAGCTTGACTATATAATCTCCTTCCGCCTGAGCAAAAGCCAGATTGTAACCGTTGTGACAGCCAACATTTTCTCCCGGATCGATTATTGTCACGTTTGAATGATTATTTTTTAAATCATCAAGATACTCGGCTAATCCTTCATAGGGGGGATGATTATTTACTAAAATATATTCAAAATCAACCGTAGTGTTTTTAAAAACTGAACCAACACATTTTTTGATAATAGGAAGCGTGTTGTAACAAACTGTTGTAATACTAAGAAGCATAGATATCCT
The DNA here is from genome assembly GCA_016208465.1 of Actinomycetota bacterium. GTDB lineage: Bacteria > Actinomycetota > Aquicultoria > JACQXZ01 > JACQXZ01 > JACQXZ01. The sequence continues at coordinate 9,773 of JACQXZ010000001.1, read as the reverse complement.
TTCTTTTATTTATAAAATTCCAAATAAAAAATTATCCAAATATAGAAAATAAATCAAAAATTAAAGATAAAAAATCAAAAGTACATATCAAAATGAAAAAATTATAATGCAAGATTCAAGTGGCCAACAAAACCCTTTAGCGGCTTCACTCTTAAATCTTAGACACTCAATCTAAGACCTTTATGTATGCTCAAATTTTTTTAGTTTCATTTTTGAATTTTAATTTGTCATTTTAATTTTTGATTTTTTATTTCTAATTTCAAAAACTCATTTGATGTTAAAATTTAGTACTTATTCGCTGAATGCTTTACTAAAAAATAATTATATATTAAGTAAGTCTTTTTTCAAAATAAGAAGGGCAATGTGTAAAAAAACACATTGCCCTTCTTTAAATATAAATTTATATATAATTACATAAGATTATTCATTTATACCAAATGTCTTTATGGTTTGTTGATCATGACATCTGATACAATAAATTTTTTCGTCATAATTAAATCTTGCTTCCTTATCATGACATTCCATACAATATTTCATATTCTGACGGGCAATTTTACCATGCACAGATCGCCATGTAGCATCATGACCTGCAGGCATAGCCGCATCCGCGTTATGACAAGTCGAACAAGCAGTCGGAGCCACTTTCCCGTTCGGAGCTTTATAAGGACCGCCTATTCTTGAAGAGCTATGACATCTCATACAACCTTCTGTCATGCTTAAGAAGTTTTTATATTTATGCTCTTTTTCTTCGCCTTTTTCGTATTTCGGCATTAAAAGATGAGCAACACGGTTGTGGCATTTGGTGCAGGTAAGTTTCGCTTTAATATGCGCTTCATGATTCATTATAAGACCACGAGAGAAAGTCCATTTTCTGCTCTCTATGTCATGACATCTCTCACAGGGTTCTACTGTCATTATCTCATTACCTAAATGACTTTCCGCGTTTACTGGTTTTTCATAGTTACCGGTAGTAATACCTATAAGACCGCCAATACCTCCGGCTGCTTTTTCTTTCAATACGTTTACAAGTCCGGTTTCGGTATGACAAGCATAACAGGTGATTTTGGAGTGAGAAGATCTTTTCCATGCTTCATATTGAGCAGGTCCTCCATCATGACAGGTGTTTCCGCAAAAATCAGGATTAGAAAAAACAGGTACTGCGGTGGCTATAATAAACAACAACACAATCACCAAAGCGCCAGCGTAAAGAATAAATCTTGTCCGCGCTATGGGATCACTAAAATCAGGTAATTTCATACTCTACTGCCCTCCTTTCTCTCGAAAGCAATTATTTTATCATTCCACAGCAAAAGGAAGTTTATTTACCCAATCGACGCGCACTCATAATTAATAAAACAACTGCTATAACAACGCTAATAAAAAAACAATAAAAATAAAGCCAGACAATTTCTCCTATTGCCACTTTTTATTGCCTCCTTTCCAAATGCTAACACTAAAACTTGAAAAAAACTTCTTTCAAGGACAATATATCAAAGAAGATTTATATAACCGTAGCATTATTTTACCCTAAAAACCTAAAAAAAACAACCTAGAGTGACAAAAATGCTTTTTTAGGACAATTTGGCTAGATATAAGTACGTTTAGCGGTAAATTTATACTACAACAGTTTAACCTTTGTTTCCCCGGTCTTTACATTATAGGTTCCGACCGCGACTTCTTTCTTCTTTATTTTTATTTTTACAACAATATCCGCGTTGATATAGCCATTATTATCAGTTTTACCACTATAATTCTCACCGCGCAGTTTCTTGATTACATACTCAACAAAAGTCTCTTGATCAAGTTTTTGGGGATCGAGCAAAGATGCTCGATTTTTTCTTGCTTTCCAGTTGTCAATGCCTGCGCCAACCAGCTCAATTGCTACATTAACATTTGTAACCTGTTTCCTGTATTCATCCAGATTATCTCCTGTCTCTGAAGGCTTAAGATCTACGCGCCACTTTGAAAGTCTTCCGATTTTGCTCCACATATCCATATAACTTTGCGCAGTTTCTACCGCTTCTCTGTTATTACCGAGACTCTTCTCGTATGAAGTTTTTGATTGTTGGATTCCTGAATTCTGGCCAGAAGAAACAAACTTAAAGACTAAAATAACAGCCAGAAGAATGAGGCCAGAACCTATTAAAATTGCCCGTGAAGGCGAACCTTTAATCCATTCAAGAAGTCTTGACATTTAAATCTTCCTTTCACAATTCTTTATTAAATAATTATTTTAATTATCCTTTAAAAACAGTAGATAGAATTTTAATAAGATATTAACACTAAAACAATTTCAAAACAAATCCTTTATATGCTAAACTATAAACTAAAAAATTCACAAACAAAAAAAGGATTTTTTTAATTTGAATCAAATAATTAAATATATAGAAATTTCTTTTTTATTACCTGCGACTTGCGACTTACAATAGAGGTGTTTGTTATGCTAACGTTAGCTGAAATTATGCTTATTTCATATTGGATTATCTTTCCCGTGAGCTATGGCGGGATACTTATCTGGTTAAGCGCCCGCTATTAAAAATTCAGTAGTCAGAATTCAGAATACAGGAGACAGAAGAAACATTGTGAAAAAAAATAAAATTTATTTGGTTTTACTTTTTCTTGTTCTCTCCATTATAGCCACCGGCTGCAAAACTGCCGTAAAGCTTACCTACAAAAGCAAAAAAGGAGAAACCCTCCGCTACAGAATGACCACCAAAACAAACACTATTTCTAATGGCGCTAAAGAGCAGGAAAGTCCTATTACAGGTAAATCGTTCACTATTACACATACGAAAGAAGGAAAGATACTGGAAATAGAGGAACTCAAAGATGTTATTCAGGAACAATCCACAGAGCAGGAATTAAATAAACTATTTCAGGAAATACAAAATGAATTCCCCCAAAAAGAACTAAATGAAGGTGATACATGGAACGTAGATAAAAAAATTAAAATGCCGAACTTAGGCGAAATGGATGTAGTGGTTAACTATAAATTTTTAGGTTTTCAAAACGAAAACGGAATAAATGCAGTTAAAATATCCACTGACTTGAAAGCCCAATTTGATTTCAATCAGAAACAAAATGGAACAAGCATAGAAATCAAAGGTGAAGAAAACGGATCTGGAACTATCCTGTTTGATAATGAAGAAGGCAAGCTTTTAAATAGTCAAATGGTTATTAACGCAAATATAGATACGAAATACGACATTCCGCCTGAACTTGAAAACAAACCGCCTTTCTCAAAAATTCCCAGAACTTCAACTGCGAAAACAAAAACGGATTTAGGGATAGAATTAGAGTAATCTCTCCAAAGCTTCTGCCGCTTCTTTATGGTCTGGGTTTAAATTCAAAACCGACTTATACGCAGATATTGCTTTATCGCGCTCACCCAATCCCTCATAGCATTTACCTAAGTAAAAATAGGTGTAAAAATCCTCCGAATCAATCTCCAGCACACGATTAAATTCATCAACTGCCTTCTTGTATTGGTTTTTAAGAAAATAATAAAATCCCAGATTCGCTCTTGAACTTATCCAATATGGATAAATCTCCAGACTTTTTTTAAGTTCGCTTTCGGCATAAGAAAAACTGTCGGGATTATAATTCAATCCTTCCTTGATATACAAATCGCCCATTAAGGAATAACTTTCAAAATCATCAGGATTTACTTCCCTTCCCGCTAAATAAATTTCTTTTGCCTTAGAAAAAAACAAACTATTACGCTCTATCGAAGCAAGTTTAATGTATAATTTACCCAATGTATAATAATACTGTGAAATATATGGATTCAATTCAATGCTTGACTTGTATTCCGCTATAGCCATAAATAAATCCGTCTCTCCTGCTTTTTTAAACTTAACATCCGCAACATATAATCTAATGCTAAAATAAGACCCCATGAAGAAAAGTAAAATAAATAAAATCACTATCAAAGATCTCTTTGCCTTACTCGGAGCGACAGAGAACGAAGGAATTTTAATCGTCTGATTAGAAATAATCCCCGCAACAAGCCAAAAAATCATTCCATTACTGCTGATATTTATTCCTGACTGAAGATAAATCAAATAACCAATAAGAGCGGCCATTAAACCACTAAACAAAATTCGCTCCTCATTCTTCTGTTTTAGCAAAAACTTTATCCCATAAAACAATAAGATAAAAATAGTTAAAATAAATGCCAGAAATCCCAAAATTCCCTGAGTCGATATAAGCTGTAAAAAGTAATTATGAGCGTTATCGGAAGGATAGGCAGACTTTCCAACAAGCTTCGCGTATTTAAGAGTGGCAAATCTGGGATAGGCAAGATAAAACATATCCGGTCCCCAGCCAAAAAAAGGTTTTTCAAGAACTATTTTAGGAACAGCTTTCCAGACCTCAATCCGGCTCCCCCACCCATTATCTGTTTGGGGAATTGAGACCAGACGTTTTGAAAAAGAAAGATATTTGCCTGAAGACGGAATGAAGCGATCATAAATCAAAAAAACAGACAAGGCAAAACTAAAAATTAAAAGAATTATCAGGATTTTTTTCGATAATGCTAATGCTATATCTCTGCCTGCTAAAATAATCATTAAGATAAAACCAGTAAAACCAGCTATCCATCCCCCTCTCGAAAATGTCGCAATTAAACAAGAAACTATCAGAAAAATCATTAGTCCGTAAAAAATTGAATTGCGTAAATTGCCTGAATTAAAATATTTAGCCAAGGCAAGAGGTAAAATTAAAGCTAAATATCCGCCTAAAAAAACAGGGTTGCCCAGAGTAGAAAAACTTCGATTAGTCTCCCAGAGATTTCTGCTTAAACCTGCAAAATCAAACCCGACAAACTGCAAAATTCCGTACATAGATATTACTGCTGAAGTAATTACTAAAGATGTGAGAATGGAATTAATTTTCTTGATTTTGAAAATTGACTGGTTAACCAAAAAAAAGATCAAACCATAATTAAGCAGAACTGAAAACCCTTCGTATCTTCGATATTTTCCAAGAAAACTTATCACAGGATTAGCCGAAAGAAGTGTAGATATAAGCCCTAGAAGAATAAACACGAAAACAAAAAAATCAATTTTAGTTCTTTTGATTTCCATTTCATCCGAGAATAACTGCTTTATCAACCAGCAGGAGATAATAAAAAGCGTTTCTATCCTGAGTAAAGTTACTTTAATCAGCCCATACCATTCCTGAGTAAACGGCAAAAATATCAATGGAAGCGAGATAACCATAAAATGAAAAGCGTAATAAATTAAGTTGTCCAGACGATCGGTTGTTAACTTAACTTTTTTCAAATCATCCTCCGGGATGACTGTAAACTGGGTTATCTATATCCTGAATCCTTTCCTTGTATTCGTTAACACTGATTGAAGTGTTCCAGTGATTAGTAATCTGAGCTAATCCAATCAGCATAAAAAATACTGTTAACAGAATTACTGCATAAGTTTTAAGCGAAACAACTTTTCTGTTACCGGTTAATTTCAACTCCAACGCTCCCTTAGCCGGACAAGAGACAACACAATCAAAACATCCAATGCATTCTTCTGATAAAACCCTTTCCTTAGCCTGAACATCAATGTAAGAAGGACAAACTTTCGTACACTTTCCACATTCGGTGCAAACATCCGAATCCCTTGAAATCTTCAAAGGACTTGCCATCGAAACTATTCCAAGCAAAGCGCCATAAGGACACAAATAACGACACCAAAAATTCTTAAACAAAAGAGACAGCAACATAAGAATTAAAATCACAATGAATGCATCTAAAGAGATATCAGTAAAAAATTTTAACATCTTTACATCGGCAACCCTATTGTAAGGACTATTGATAAATTCTTTCAGGATAAATTCATCCATCGAAAAAACCGCGTAAAAAAAGAATAAAAGAAGAAGATATTTTAAAGACCTTAAGGACACATCAATAAATTTTGTAATTTTAAAATTCCTGCCAAATATTTTTTTTCCTGCTTTAAACAGCCATTCGGAGAGCGTGCCAATCGGACAAATCCAACTGCAAAAACCGCGTTTAAAAAGCCATGAAGTAAATATAATAATCAGAAAAAGGGATAGTCCCGCAGGATGAATTTTGTCGAAGATGCCTGTTAAGAAAAGATATTTAGCGCTGATAAGCGCGCTTATTGGGAGATATGCCTCTGCGCTTGGTGGACGTGAAGGAGAAAAATAATTAACAAAAAGGTAAAAACGCCATCCTGTATAGATATTGAAGATTAAAAAACCAATTTGGACAGGATTACGTATATTTTTATGACCCATCACCTCTTGCCCTTAGCCTTCTTTAGTTAAACCAATAATTTGTCGCATTTGAAAATTTTACCAAAGACAACATAATAGGCACTTCTGTTAAAACTCCGACTACAGTAGCAAGAGTTGCGCCTGAATTTAAACCAAACAAAGAGATTGCCACTGCCACAGACAATTCAAAGAAATTACTTGCTCCAATCATTGCCGCCGGCGAAGCAATATTGTGTGGTAATTTCAAAAACCTGCTCCAGCTATACCCGACTCCAAAAATAAAATAAGTCTGTAATGACAAAGGTATTCCAATTATAAATATATGTAATGGATTAGACAAAATTGTTCTGCCCTGAAAAGCAAATATAATAACCAAAGTCAAGAGCAAACCAAAGATTGTAAAGGGCCTCAGGCTTTTAAGGAAAACATTTTCAAACCAATCCAATCCTTTTTTCTTTAATATCCAGCTTCTTGAAAAATAACCAAACACAAGCGGAATAACAACATAAAGAATAATCGAATAAATTAAGGTGTCGTAAGGAACAATAATCCGGCTAACCCCTAAAAGAAATTTTACTATTGGCACAAAAAGAATCAAAATAACCAAGTCATTTATCGCTACCTGAACAAGAGTATGAGCAGGATCACCCTTGGTTAAATAACTCCAGACAAATACCATCGCGGTGCATGGAGCCGCCCCCAGTAAGATAGCGCCTGCTATATATTCTTTCGCAAGAAGAGGACTAATTAAAGGTGAAAAGACAAATCGAAGAAACAAAGTAGCAAAAAAAGCCATAGTAAAGGGTTTAATTAACCAGTTTACCACCAGTGTTACAAAAAGACCTTGCGGTTTGCTTCCAACTTTTAAAATTCCTGAAAAATCAATTTGCAGCATCATGGGATAAATCATCATCCAGATAAGAATAGCAATTGGTATATTAACTTTTGCTATTTCCATTTTTCCAATTGTATTTGCGGCTTCCGGAAGAAACTTTCCAAAAAAAACACCAAGAATAATACATAAAGCCACCCAGAGAGGCAAAAATCTTTCAAAAAAAGGCAATTTATCCAGAAGCGCTTCGGAATTGCCCCGATGTCCTATATGCATTTATGGTATATCCTCCTTAACTGAATAATTTAAAATTGTAAATTGTAAATTATTGTAAATATTTCTAGAGAGCTTTCAGCAGGCTGGACAAATAGTTTCATTCCTTTGCCTCGATGCTTCGATCGGGACAGGTTCAATCTTGCTTAGATTGAATAGGTTAAGGCATTTAGAGTTTAATTTGTTTAGTTTATTTCTATTTATGGAGTAATAGACCCATTTGTTATTTTTTCTGAATTTCACCAGTCCTATACTTCTTAAAATCGCCAAGTGATGAGAAGTCAAGGATTGAGATAGATTTAATTGTTCAATAATTTCACAAACACAAAGTTCTCTTTTAATTAAAAGAGAAATAATTTTTAATCTGTTTTCATCTGAGATGACTTTAAATATACCAGCCAGCTCTTCCAATTCTTTAGATTCTTTGCTGGTAATCATACTTTTTATTTCTAAAAAATGATTCAAACCGCTTCTCCCTCAAATGAATAACTATTAATATGAATTTACACCATTGGAAGATTTGTGTCAAGGAAGATTAATAAATAGTGAGTACAATCAGCTTTGAGAAAAGTATGGCTCCCCCGGTAGGACTCGAACCTACAACCCTTCGGTTAACAGCCGAATGCTCTGCCGATTGAGCTACAGGGGACTGTTTAATCGACAAACACTTTTATAATTATACCAATTTAAAACAAGGAATCAAGAATTTTGCAATAGGGTTGCGTTAAATATTTTGTATAAATTCTTTTAAATAATTTTTTTCTTACAGGTAGTCAGAATACAGGAGTCAGAAGAAATACAAATAGCAATATAACGGCTGGTATTTTTTCTGAATTCTGACTACTGTATTCCAACAACAAGAAAATCTAATGATGTAAGCTATTTGGAATTGAATAAAGGAATATAAGATGAAAGCTAATCTAAGTAATCCCTAAGTTTATGACTTCTGCTTGGATGTCTTAATTTGCTTAAAGTTTTTGACTCAATCTGTCTGATTCGTTCACGGGTAACACCAAAAACTTTTCCTACCTCTTCTAATGTTCTCGGATGTCCATTAGTAAGTCCAAACCTTAACTCAATAACTTTTCGCTCTCTGTCGCTTAAACTACTCAATACCTCGCGCAACTGTTCCTGTAAAAGAGAAAATGAAGCTGCGTTTACAGGCATAACTGCTTCCTGATCTTCTATAAAATCACCCAGTTGACTATCTTCTTCTTCGCCGATCGGTGTTTCAAGAGAAACAGGGTCTTGTGAAATTTTCAATATTTCTCTCACTTTTTCAGGAGTCAAATCCATCTTTTTCCCAATTTCTTCAGGGGTCGGCTCCCGGCCAATATCCTGCAAGAGCTGTCTTTGAACCCTGATTAATTTATTTATTGTTTCCACCATATGAACAGGAATTCTGATAGTTCTTGCCTGATCAGCAATAGCGCGGGTAATTGCCTGCCTGATCCACCATGTCGCATAGGTGCTAAATTTATAACCTTTGCGATAATCAAATTTTTCTACTGCCCGAATGAGACCAAGATTTCCTTCCTGAATTAAATCAAGAAATAACATCCCTCTGCCAACATAACGTTTTGCAATACTAACCACGAGTCGCAAATTTGCTTCAACTAGTTTCTTCTTTGCGACAATTCCTTCCTGTTCAGCTCTATTTAACGCCCGTCTCTGAGCTAAGCCTAAACGCTCTCTTGCCCGCTTGCCTTTTGAAAGAGCTTTTTCTCTTGCTTCTATTTTCTTTGCTAAAATTACTTCTTCTTCAGCAGTCAACAAAGGAACCTTGCCGATTTCTTTAAGATACATCCTTACAGGATCGTTAACTGTAATCTTGGCAGTTGCTTCAATTCTCTTTGCTTCCTTCTTCCCGGCTTTAAACTCATCTTCGGGTGATTCTTCAACAATTTCTTCTATGTCTTCCAGAAGAGGCGTATCTGTAACTTCAATTCCCATTTCGTGCAAGACAGTATAAACATTCTCAATTTGCTCAGTGGTCAAATCAACATCCTGCAGAAAATCAGCAACTTCATCTGAAGTCAGAGAACCTTTTTCCCGACCCTTTGCAACGAGATTTTTTACTTCCTCGATCTGAAGCTCTTTTCTGTTATTTAATTTTACCTGTGGTTTCTTTTTAGGTTTACTCATAGTAGTCAATAATCACATATTGTACACTAAATGTTAAAATATTCCAATATTTAAAGTGTTCTACGTCTACTACGTAAAACTAAAGCCTTGCCTTCTTGACAGGCGAGACGCCTGTCCTACTTGTGACTTGTGACCTGCAACTTGTCGAGTAGACATCCTTTATAACCTCATTTGGTTACTTAATGCCCCTCACAGAACCGTGCGTGAGGATTTCCCTCACACGGCTCTTCAGAAACACTTCCTCAATACGAGGATAGAGTATAAGTCAAGTGATATATCT
>JACQXZ010000034.1:3131-32834 GCA_016208465.1 Actinomycetota bacterium | reverse complement strand
ATTGAATTAATCAGATTTTTTAAGTTTACGAATTTATTTTTTTTTTCCATTAAAGATTTGTTTTTCCCAATAAAGGTTTTTAGGTTTTAATGTAAAATAAAAATTAATGTTTAATAAAGCAAGGTAGAAGTTATTTTATTGAAAAAATATTGATTTAACAATAATATTATAAAACAATGTTATATAATTAAATAGTGTAGGGATTTCTTTTTTAAGTAGGTGAATTTATTAATTATAAAAAATTTGCCCACTAAAAGTTAAGAAAAGCCATAATTTTTATAGATAGATTAAGGCGAAGGGAAAATTAATGTCATCTGATTTTTTAATAGTTTTTTTGTCAATTATAATTTTTCTTCTTATAATTTGGCTTTTTATTCTTACTTATAATTTGAAGAAGACAAAAGAGCGCCAAGGTTTTTTGGTAAAAGAAGCCGAGAATGAAAATCTGCTTGACAATATTAATAAATATTTAAGCAAAACCGAAGAGATAACCAATAAAGTTCAGGAGCTGGACGAAGAAAAGAAGAAGTTAAACGAATCCTTAAAAGGCGCTATTCAAAATGTTTCTGTAGTTAGATTTGACGCTTTTGAGGATATAGGGGGGAAATTAAGTTTTGCCGTTGCTCTCTTGGATGAACTCGGCAATGGTCTTGTGGTAAGCTGTATTAACGGCAGACAGGAAAGCAGAACTTACGCTAAGCCTGTTGCTGAGGGAGAATCTTCTTTTACTCTTTCAGATGAAGAGAAAGAAGCAATAAGGAAATCAATGCGTTCAAAGAAAGATATCAAGTAAGCGCCTTAAGAAATGAGTTTCAGATGAAGAAGTTAACAATTATAGACAACGTCTTTATAGGACTTCATGCAATGACGCTATTAGGCGTTTTGTTCTGGTTGTTTTTTGGTCCGAGAGGCGCTGAATATCCAAGCAGGATTTATTTATATATAGAAACCGCTGTATTTGTTTTCTATTCAGGAGCATTCACGGTTTTGCTTGCCACAAAGCCTCAGCTTAAAGAATCTCTTTATAAAATCATTATAATTCTTGATTTGTTGTTTATGACCATTCTTATTCAATTAACAGGAAAAGAATACAGTGTTTTTTATCTTGGTTATTGCATAGAGGTAGCATTTTATACACTTACTTTTGGTTTTTGGCCCGGGTTTGGAATAAGTCTTTTGTCTCTTGTTCTTTATGTTGGCACCAATTTGCCTGCTTTGTCAGAGGAACATTGGGTCGGTATGCTTATCAGGAGCGGTTTTATCATGGCCGTTGCATTATCAGTTGGTTATTCCGTGGAGGGCGAGGCTAGAGAAAAACGTGAGGTTAAAAAACTAAACGAGTTTCTGAAAAAAATAAACGAAAAATTAGACAAGAGAGCAATTGAACTGCATGCTGTGGCAGAGATGGCTTCCATCATACATTCAACACTTGATTTTGATGAACTGGGCCGACTGATAATGGATTTGTTAAAAGAGGTTCTTCACATTAAAGATTGTTCTTTGATAATTGTTGACAAAAAAAGCGGTGAGGTAATTTTTTCTGCCGAAGAAGGACTTTCTTCCAAAAAGTGCGGCAAGGAAGTTTCTTTTTTGGTTGGAAAAGGAGCCTCTGATACCGAAAGTTTTGTAAGTAATTCTGGATCAAAAGAAGAAATTGTTTATTTTAAGTGCATTCCTGTTTTGGGACAGCATGTTCCTTTGCTTAGTCAGGAGAAAATGACAGCGGCCTTATGCGCGGGAGCTGGGGCTATTGATAAATTGACAGAGGAAGATATGTTTGTGCTTTCAGCTGTTGCAACTCAGTTAATTATAGCCCTTGAGAATTTTCAGCTATACGAATTGACTCAAAGATTATCTATTACGGATGAACTTACGGAACTGCACAATTATCGGTATCTGCAGCAGCGGCTAAAAATAGAGATAGGACGCGCTGAGCGCTACAAAAGATCCCTTTCCTTAATAATGATGGACGTGGATGATTTTAAACCATATAATGATGCTTATGGTCATATAAAAGGAGACAGGGCCTTGGCTGAAATCGGGAAAATACTTAAGGAAAACAGCAGAGAACTTGATATTGTGGCTCGTTACGGAGGAGAAGAATTTTCTATGATTTTGCCTGAGACAGATATTTCCGGGGCATTTGTAGTGGCAGAAAAAATAAGAGAAGCAATTTCGGATCATTTGTTTGTCGGAGAAGAAAATAAACGAAATTGCAGGCTGACAATGAGTTTTGGGGTTGCAAGTTATCCCCGTTATGCTTCAAACGAAGAAGAACTGCTAAAAGCCGCAGACGATGCTTTGTATCTTTCCAAGTCTCATGGAAGAGATCGTGTTTATGGACCAAAAGAAAAAAGTTCAGAACGGTCGTTTTGATTAAGCACGAATTGAATTGTCTAAAGTCCGTAATTTATTAAAGGAGTGATTTGTATAAAGATAGGCTTTTTGGGTCCACGGGGCACGTTTTCCGAAGAAGCTCTTGTTGGATATATGAAAATCAATGAAGAAAATCTGATTCCTTATCAAACTATGTCCGAAGTGATACACGCGGTTGACCAGAATAAAGTTGATAAAGGAATTGTTCCAATAGAGAATTCTATTGAAGGATCGGTAAATGAAACATTAGACGTTCTCGCTTTTGATGTAAGTCTGGTTATTGAGAAAGAGATAATAGCGCCTGTGGTTCACAATCTGATCGGGAAAGAAAAAATTGATTTTAAAGATATCAAACTGGTTGTTTCTCATCCACAAGCGACTGCTCAGTGCCGTCAGTATTTGGCAGAAAAATTGCCGGGAGTGCCAATGCTGGCAGCTAACAGTACGGCCGAAGCAGTAAAGATTGTTTCAACCAAGGAAAAATCAACAGTGGCGATTGGAACGAAACTTGCTGCCAAAATTTACGGTCTGGAAGTGATTGACACCGATATCGAAGACTACAAAGACAATCAGACACGTTTTGTTGTTATGGGCAAAACTCCATCTTTCTCTACAGGCAATGATAAAACTTCTATAGTTTGTTTTATTTACGAAAACCGCCCGGGCAGTCTTTTGCAGATTCTTCAGGAGTTTGCTTTTAGGTATATTAATTTAACTAAGATTCAGTCCCGTCCAACCAAAAAAGCCTTAGGAGACTACTGTTTCTTTATTGATATGGAAGGACACAAGGACGATGAGGCGATCAGTTCTGTTCTAAAGTGCTTGAAGTGCAAACTGCGGGACGTAAAAATTTTAGGCTCATATCCCAAGGGATAAAAATAAAGTTCAAATGTCAAAAGTCAAAGTTCAAAACTTAAAGGACTAAACCTTTTTACATTTCTAAAAACCGATTGTTTCTTAAAGATAATTTTACATGGAGGATCAATTGTTAGACATAAAGTTTATTAGAGAGAATCTTGAAGTTGTTCAGAAAGCGCTTGCAAGCCGAGGAGCAAGCGCCGCTCTGGATAAATTTATTGAGATTGATAAAAAAAGAAGAAATTTAATTGGTGAAGTCGAGCAAAGTAAAAACCTTCGCAATGTAGCTTCTGAAGAGATAGGTCAGTTGAAAAAAGCAGGACAGGATGATCCTGAAAAAATAGAATCTGTTCGTGTGCTATCAAAGAGAATCAAACAACTCGATCAAGAAATCACCGTGATCGAAGAAGAATTGCGAAACATAATCTTAGATATTCCGAATGTTCCGCATAGCAGTGTTCCTGTTGGAAGCGCTGACAAAGACAATCAGGAAGTGCGAAAATGGGGAAATCCTCCACATTTTAATTTTGAATCACGACCTCATTGGGACATTGGAGAGAGTCTGGACATTTTAGACTTCGAAAGAGCTGCTAAGATTGCCGGCGCGAGATTTACCCTTTACAAGGGACACGGAGCTCGTCTTGAGAGATCTTTGATTAATTTTATGCTTGATTTGCATACAAAAAATCATGGCTACAAAGAGGTTTTTCCTCCAGTTTTGGTTAACGAGCAAAGCATGATAGGAACAGGTCAGCTACCTAAATTTTCAGAAGAAATGTTTAAGTGCAAAGACGATAATTTTTATCTTGCTCCGACCGCCGAAGTCCCAGTTACCAACATCCATCGGGATGAAATTTTAAACAAAGATAGTCTGCCATTAAAATATTGCGCGTATACTCCTTGTTTCAGGAGAGAAGCTGGCGCTTATGGTAAAGAAACAAGAGGACTCATAAGACAGCATCAGTTTAACAAAGTTGAACTGGTTAAGTTTGTTTCTCCGGAAAATTCATATCAGGAACTCGAAGATCTTGTAAATGATGCAGAAAGAGTTCTTCAGGAACTAGGACTTCATTATAGAGTTGTTATTTTGTGTACAGGAGATTTGGGTTTTTCTGCGGCAAAATGTTATGATATAGAAGTTTGGATGCCAAGCTACAATAGTTTTAAAGAAATATCATCTTGCAGTAATTTTGAAGATTTTCAGGCAAGAAGAGCAAACATTCGTTATCGTCCCGATGCTAACGAAAAGCCAAAGTTTGTTCATACGCTAAATGGTTCTGGTCTTGCTATCGGCAGGACAGTTGCTGCTATTCTGGAAAACTACCAGCAGGACGATGGTAGCGTGGTTGTTCCAGAAGTATTGCGTTCATATATGGGAGTCGATAAAATTACTTCTTTATAACCTCTTTATTTAGTTCTTCTCCTGTGTTAAAATTTCTTTGATTTTGATGTGCCACATTAATGGAGGGGTCGCATAGCTGGCCGAGTGCGGTGGATTGCTAATCCGCTAAGGGGGGTAACCTCCTTCGAGGGTTCGAATCCCTCCCCCTCCGCCAGAAAACGTAAGACGTGGCGTGCCAAGATAAGCTCTTGGTAATCTAACCGAATGAAAAGAGTCGGTCACGCTAGTTGTCCATAGAGCGTGTAGCCTGAGATGCAGGGCTTTTGAGTAATTGAAAGTCCTGAAGCCATCTGACAAACTCTGCTTGGCAGGGGAGGCAAACAGACAGACCGTAACGAAAGTGAACCTAGATGTAGCCTCGTTAACGTATTAGGAGAGACGACCCTGTCGCGTCTGGGGGAAGTCAGCAATCAAGTTGGATAAATGGACATAAGAAAACTTGGTTCTCCTCGGGGTATCAGGGATGGTATGCCTGGAAAGATTACAAAGAGAACTTGGGAGACCCTACTCCACACTCCAGGAAACTGGAGTAAAGGCAGAATCCTATAAGGCTAAAGCCGAAATGGAGGAAGGTGGAGAGGGAGTCGGAGGAGCTCATAGTAGCGATGAGAATAGGGACAACATAACCCTGTTTGAGCAAAGGGGCTCTGCTTTAACCGATGTTTCCAGTGGAAGGAGGAACAAATAGATTGGAAAATAACCTAAAAACTATAGATAAAGTTCAGGAACTCCAAAGGAAACTATACCTTAAGGCAAAATCACAGCCTAACTTTCGCTTCTATGCCCTATACGACAAGATTTATCGAATAGATGTTCTAAAGAAAGCCTGGCAGAAGGTAAAGACAAATCACGGCTCACCAGGAATAGATGGGAAAACAATTGAGGACATCGAAAAGAAAGGGACGGAGGAATTCTTAAAAGAGATACAAAAAGAATTAAGAACAGAGGAATATCGTCCACAACCAGCAAAGAGAGTCTATATTCCAAAGACAGACAAAAAGATGAGACCCTTAAGCATACCAACCATAAAAGACAGAGTAGTCCAGATGGCGCTAAAAATAGTAATAGAACCCATCTTTGAAGCAGACTTTGAGGATAACTCATATGGATATAGACCGAAAAGAAGTGCCCAGCAAGCAGCAAAAGAAATCCACAAATATCTCAATTACGGATTAAACAAAGTAGCAGAAACAGATTTAGAGGATTGTTTTGGGAGTATACCCCATCGGGAGCTAATGGATATGGTAGCCAAAAGAATAGTAGACAGGAAAGTGCTTCACTTAATCAAGCTATTTCTTAAAGCAGGAGTGATGGAGCAAAAAGAGATAAAGAAAGATGAAAAAGGCACACCGCAGGGAGGAGTAATATCGCCATTACTAGCCAATATATACCTTAATCAAATAGACAAAGGATACAAATCCCTAAACAAATGCGCCCGACTCATCAGATACGCAGACGATATAGTAATTTTAACCAGATATAACGCAGAAAAGACATTGTACCAACTCCAACAACTTACAGACAAAATAAAGCTAAAGCTAAATCCAAAGAAAACAAGAATAGTAAATACAGAAAAGGAAAGCTTTGACTTCTTAGGATATAGTTTCAAGAAAGCACTAAATCCAAAGAAAACAAAGAAAGTAGCCTACTACTATCCATCACAGAAGGCAGAAAAAGAAATAAAAGAAAAAGTAAAAAGAATAACCAATCCCAAAAGACCAATAAAAACAGAACAAGTGATAGAAGAACTTAATCCAGTAATCAGAGGTTGGGTAAACTACTATAGAATTGCTAATTCATCAAGGAAATTCGGTAAAATCAAGTGGTATGTGGCAAACAAAGTTAGGAAGTTTATGGTGAGACGAAAGAACAAAAAAGGATATGGCTATAAAGAATATCCTGATGAATATCTATACAAAGAGTTAGGTTTGTATAACGACTATACCATAAGCTGGATGAAAGCCTAAAGATGAGCGGTTATCGGAAAGCCGTGTGAGGGAAAACTTCACGCACGGTTTGATGAGGGGATGCTGGAAACAGGATAACTGTTGTAGTGTTAGTAGATGCGTGCATTGAAAGCCCAAGAATAGCTCTATCACTGCGCCAGCGTTCTACTATACAGAAACGTAAAGAGTCTCCGACCAAAGAGCATTAAACTCCTAAATCAATAATGCCAAAAGTGCTTGAAAACGGTTGGGGGTCTTTGATTCTTAGTTTTAATCCGGTAAGAGTTGTCGGAATATCAAAACCAATCCAGCCGGTAAGTTTTTCGTTTATTTTAAGTTTTTTAAATAAAAGAGTCCCCTGATAATCTTTGCTTTGCATAAGGGCATTTTGAACATCTTCCTGACTAGTGGTTTGTCTGGAACCGACGCCTTGAACGGTAAAATTGTTAACCGATGTGGGAAATGTTTTTCCTATTTCTGAGATTGCTTCTATTTTTAATATTAAAAACACACCTCGCGGCGTCAATGGTCCACCGGCAATCCGATCAATCGACTGGATTTTGCGTAACTCAATAACTTTCCATCTTACTTTTCCGATTTTAACTTCTTCGTTTATTTTACCGTAAACTTTTTTTGGAGGCTGGGTTTTAGTGGTTTTCTCTTCCGAGTCAGACGAGGCACCTTTAGTCTTACAGCCATTTACAATAATTAGCAATAAGACAAAAATTAACAATAAAAATATTGGTTTAGCTTTAAAGTTTTTAAGTAGCTTGTTTATTGGAATCATACCTTTAAGTTTTATCAGCTAAAATGAATTTATCAAAGACTACTGACCTAGTCAACAGCAAGTTAAGCTATTGTGACAACCGAAAGAGTTTGGTAATATTCTTTGAGATGTATTATGTGAAAAAAGAGGTTTAAATGACTGATTTGGAATATATGAAAATAGCTCTTGTTGAGGCAGAAAAAGCTTTTAAGAAAAACGAAGCGCCAATAGGCGCTGTTGTTGTGTTGAATGATAAAATAATTGGATGTGGATACAATCAACGCGAGACACTTAGTGACCCAACGGCCCATGCTGAAATGATTGCGATTAGGGAAGCGGCAAAATATTTAGGCTCATGGCGTTTAATCGATGTTGAGATGTTTGTTACAGTAGAGCCCTGCCCAATGTGCGCCGGTGCGATTTATCAGGCAAGGATTAAACGATTGGTTTACGGAGCGGACGACCCAAAAGCAGGGGCAGCAGGAACATTGATGAATATTTTGCAGGATAAAAGATTAAATCATCAAACAGAAGTCACGGGGGGTGTTTGCGAAAAAGAAAGCAGGGAAATTCTTGCCATGTTTTTTAAGAAATTAAGATGAAATGCACAACAAAAAGCAAATTAAAGAATTTATCGTGCATTGTTAATTGTTCATTGTGAATTGACATCGGAGAGATGGGTGAGTGGTTGATACCGACGGTCTCGAACACCGTTAGCCGATATCCATCGGCTCGTGGGTTCGAATCCCACTCTCTCCGCCAGAAAATAATTAACATCGGAGAGATGCTGGAGTTGGTTGAACAGGCACGCCTGGAGAGCGTGTAGGCCCGCAAGGGTCTCGTGGGTTCGAATCCCACTCTCTCCGCCAGAAAATAATTAACATCGTGCCATAGAAGAAAGAAGGGTGCAAAATGCCAAAAACTTATTTAGGTAAATGGTCGGTTGGGTTAATTATTGTTTTCTTTCTTTTGTTTTGGTTGTTTCAGGTTCTTGTTGCTTCCGGGCAGCGTGGCGGTGAAACTTTTTTCAGCAACCCCTTGCTTTCTGTACCGATATCTCTTGCTGGAATTTCTGGCATACTTGCTTTTTTTACTGGATCGATCAGTGTCGTTAAGAATAAAGAGCGGTCTGTTTTTGTTTTTATATCCATCGCGCTAGGTCTTTTTGTTTTGATTTTTGTGCTTGGAGAGATTTTGGTTCCGCACTAAAGGAGGAAATGAAATATTGAAGATATTAAAATATTAGACGAAAATAGCTTGCAGTGCTTAAAACAGCCAATATTTTGCCGATTTTTAATAAGAAGGTAGTATTATACGCTTTTCGTGCTTTAACTTGGGCGGTTTTTGGCTCGGGCGAATAAAAACAGAGGTGAACAGCTATGTTTCGTCAATTTTTTAAGATTCTTCAATCAGAAAAAGGCATTACATTTATTGAGACCACGATTGCTCTTGTGGTTCTGCTTGTTGCTCTAACTTCTTTGATTCCCTTATATACTTTTTCTATTGACACCTCGAAAAACAATATGTCTAAGACGGTTGCGAGCAATTTGGCCAATCAGGAGCTGGAAAAAATCCGCAATTTGTCTTACGAACAAGTAGGAACAAACCCAGGGAGTCCCAGTGGCAGTTTGAACCCGGATTACGACAAAGTGGTTAACGGAGTCACCTTTCATGTTGAAACACGGGTGAATTGGATTGATGGTGATTTTGATGGGTACTTCCCTGCCGATGCTTTTCCCAATGACTATAAACGAGCAAAAGTTACTGTTACCTGGCAGGGAGTTTTGCCGGGGAGGTCCGTAACCACTTCTACCGCAGTTGCCCGGGAAGGTGAAAAGGATGTTACCAATGGCGGCAATATTCAGATTATCGCCAAGCGGGCAAACGGAAACCCTATAGACAATGTTCAGGTTGATGTTACCAATGCTCCTATGGGTTCGTCTCCTCTTAGAGACTGGACAGCCGCTGACGGAAAAGCTCTTTTTGCTGAGCTTACTCCCAGCATAGAAGAAGATGATTATGCAGTTGCAGTCTCAAAAACAGGATGGATTTCTCCGGTTGGTCTTGAGAGCAAAGAAACGACTGTGGTAGCGGGAGAAACAAGATGTATTGAGTTTATTCTGGAGACGCCCGGGCGGCTTATTGTGCATCTCGTCGATCCTCAGGGAGTTTCGGTGGGAAAGAATTCAGACCTGACCGTTGTGAGCGCGGAGACAGGCACGGTGGACTACGATTCACACGATGGAGATTTTGATATTCCAAATTTATTTCCGGGAGACTTTGAAATAACTGCTGATGCTGCCTCCTTTGATCCTACTTCCAGCCCGGTAGAGGTCGAACTTCAACCGGGCGAAACTGAGGAGATAAATATTACTCTCCAACCGACTCCTTCAGGGGTTCTTCATCTAAGAACATTTGACCAGCAAACTGGTGACCCGCTTGGTTCGGCCGATGTTAAAATCACCAATGTTTCGTCTGGCGAAGTGATAAACGACCAAACCAATCCGGCGGGAATTTTAAATACTCCGCTTGAAGTGGGAGATTATACTATTGAAGTATCTAAAGCAGACTATATTCCCTCTACCAGCACAACTTATATCGAAGCTTCTGGCGCTACTGATGTAGATGTCTATCTGCAGAGAGAGCCAATTGTGGGGTCTATATTCGTCAAAGTTCAGAACCGCGCCAGAGCGCCATTGGAGAGCATAAGGATACGAGTACGTGGAGTAGGGATTACTTACGATCAGGAACAATCAACTAATTCGTCAGGAGAAGTATTGTTTAATAATTTGGCTCCCGGAAGATACAATGTTTATCGATTTGCATGGAACAGTTGGCGAGGGTGGCAATTGATATTTATTCAACAAGTCACAGTGGTTGCCGGACAGCAGAGCAGAGTGATTTATACATTGAGATAAGAGAGGTTGTAAAAATGTGGTTGAAGCTACTGGTTAACATTTTAAAAAAAGATCAGCGGGGCTTAACATTTGTTGAATTCCTTTTGGTGAGCGCTCTTTTGTTGTTTCTAATGGCCGGGACATATAATTTGCTTTATTTTGGTCAGAAGAACTGGAAAAAGATTTCTGAAGAAAATGAAGCTGAGCAGTATGCTCGTCTTGCTGTTTCCGGACTTGTTCGTGAATTAAGGGAAGCCCAAAAACCTTCGGATACTTTAAGCGTAGTTGAAATAGCTAACAAAAACGAAATTGAATTTTACGCAGATATTAATTCTAATCTTGGCCCCGAGCGGATTCATTATCTTATCGATAATAATCAACGGCTTGTCAGGAGAATTCTTAATCCATCCAACGGAGAATATCCTTGGGAATACAGTGGGTCGGAAGGAAACGAGCAAATTGTTGCCAGATATGTTCGGAATGACAACGCACAGCCGATTTTTAGATATTACAATAATAATACTCAGGAATTAACGTCTGTTCCTCTTAGTCAGACAGACAGAAGCGGAATCAGGACGGTTAATATCCGCTTGCTGATTGATGTAGTCCTTGGTCAGGCGCCGCCTCAATACGAGGTGGAATCAGAGGTTCGATTGAGGAATCTCCGGGATTAAACGATTTGTCGAGGGAGAGATTAGAAATGAAAAATGTTTTTTGGAACAAAAGAATAACTTCAAAGTTGTTGGACGAACGAGGGATTACTATTCCTTTGGTTTTAATTATTGTTTCTTTATTAACTATTACGGGGTTTGGCGTGCTTTCTGTTTCAGAAACTAATAATAATTTAACCGTAAGAGGAGAACGAACCGCTAAAGCTTTTTATATTGCCGAGGCAGGAATAGACAACTATCTCTGGCATCTGAATGAAGACGGAGAGTATTATGCCAACTATACTCATTCGGCTCAAGGTCAGGATGGCCAAGGAAACGATCGTTGGGTAGACTTTCAAGGGGGACAGTATCATCTTGAAGTTACTGCTTTGCCTGCTGAGACACCGGGCGCAATTGTTGAGTCAACAGGAAGAATGTCCAATGGCCCCAATAGGTATATTACACGGACCGTAAGAGCCAGAATTGTAAAAAAGAGTTTTGTTAACTATTTATATTTAACCGATCATGAGGTAGTGGAAGGAACAGGTTCTTTGATATGGTTTATTACCGGTGATGTGATTCACGGTCCCTTGCACAGCAATGACAGGATCAACATATATGGAAACCCTGTTTTTGAGAAAAAAGTTACCACCTCCCGCACTCTAAATATTCGTTCAGGCAGTAATCCTCAGTTTCAGGAAGGTTACGAAGAAAACGCAGCGCCGCTGGAATTTCCTCCAGCCAACATTAAACTAAAAGAACTTGCTCAAATCGATGGATATTATTACTATGGCACAACCACCATTACCTTAAACCTTAATGGAACATTAAATATTGTTAATAATGATACCACTGGTAGAACCGAAGGTCCCACAGGAACAGCTTCTCTGCCCTCCAATGGGGTTATTTATGTGGATGGTCAAGTTGGAGCAAGAGGAAATGCAACTAATGGTGATATCTATATTTCAGGCACTCTTTCAGGCCAAGTTACCATAGCGTCAAAAAACAATATCTATATTACAGGCGATATACTTTACGCAAATGATGATAACGATATACTTGGACTTGTGGCTGATAACTATGTTTATATCCGGCATTGGGGCAATAGGTGGCGCATAGACGACGTAGCGCCATATAATATTGAAATTAACGCGGCTATTTTTGCCTTAAATCATTCGTTTACTTTTGAGGATTACAGCCGCGGTCCAGCCAAAGGAACTTTGACCATAAAAGGCTCTATAAGCCAAAGGTACAGAGGACCAATTGGTACCTTTTCAGGATCAACACGTTACAGCGGCTACAGTAAAGATTATTGGTATGATGAACGAATGAAATACCAGCAGCCCCCTCATTTTATAGAACCGGTTAATTCTGGTTACGAAATTGGTTTCTGGGAAGAAATACAGAGATAAAATGAATAATTATTTTATTCTTCCAAAGTTGAAGTATCGCCAAGTGATTCGCCTAATTCTTTAGCCTTTAAAACGCGGCGCATTATTTTTCCGCTTCTTGTTTTAGGCAAACTTTCAACAAATTCTATTAATTCTGGTTTTGCTATAGGGCTTATTTCTTTTCCTACCCAGCTTTTCAATTCTTTTTCTAATTCTGCCGAAGGTTCTGTTTCTTTTTTAAGGATTATAAAAGCTTTAATTATTTCTCCTTTTATAACATCAGGAACTCCAATCGCGGCAGCTTCTGCTACAGCGGGGTGGCTTACCAGCGCGCTTTCTACCTCGGCGGTGCCTATTCTGTGACCAGCAATGTTTAACACATCATCAGCCCGTCCCTGAAACCAGAAATAGCCGTCTTCGTCTTTTCTGGCAATGTCTCCGGCCAGATAAGAATCCAGAAATTTGCTCCAATATTGTTGTTCGTATCTCCCAAGGTCTTTATAAAGAGTTCTTAACATTGCAGGCCAAGGTTTCTTTATGACCAGATAACCGCCTTTCCCCACGACGGGACGACCATCTTCATCTACAACATCAGCTTCAATTCCCGGCAAAGGCTTAGCCGCTGAGCCGGGTTTTAAAGGTGTTATTGGGAGCGGTGATATCATAAAATTGCCTGTTTCTGTCTGCCACCAGGTGTCCATTATCTGACATTGCTCGTTGCCTATGTTTTTGTAATACCACATCCATGCTTCTGGGTTTATGGGTTCGCCAACAGAACCCAATAATCTTAATGAGCTTAGATTATGTTTTTTTGTCCATTCTTCTCCGTATTTCATAAACATTCTAATTGAAGTCGGCGCTGTATATAAAATAGTTGCTTTGTGTTTTTCTATTATTGACCACCATCTGTCTGGTGAAGGATAATCCGGCGCTCCTTCATACATTATTGATGTAGTTCCAAGCATAAGCGGCGCATAAACCGCATAGCTGTGTCCGGTTACCCATCCAATGTCTGCAGTGCACCACCAGACATCTTTCTCTTTTACATCAAAGACCCATTTTAATGTATTATAAATTCCAACCGCATAACCGCCATGAACATGAACAACTCCTTTTGGTTTTCCCGTGGTTCCTGAAGTATAAAGGATAAACAATTCATCTTCTGAGCTTAGTGGTGTTGTTTGTGTCTCGGATGGGGCTGATGTGTTTTTTACAATTTCGTCCCACCACAAATCTCTTTCCGGCGCCATTTCAATTTGTTCGCCAGTTCGTCTGACAACAATTACGTTTTTAACGGTTGGAGTATTTCGAAGCGCTTCGTCTGTGTTTTTCTTTGTTTGAATTATTTTCCCTCGTCGGTATCCTCCGTCGGCCGTAATAATAATTTTAGCTTCCGCGTTATTTACTCTTTCCCTTAGAGCGTTGGGGCTAAAACCAGAAAAGACTACGCAATGGACAGCGCCTATCTTTGCGCAAGCCAGCATTGCGATTGGGAGCTCAAGAATCATTGGGAGGTAAATCATAACCCTATCCCCCTTTTTGATTCCTAAGTTTTTTAAAGCAGCGGCAAGTTTGTTTGATTCCTGGTAGAGATCATGATAGGTTAGCTTTCTTACACCACCGCGTTCTCCTTCCCAGATATAAGCTGTTTTGTTTTGCCTGGGGGTGTTTATGTGTCTATCCAAAGCATTGTGGGCTATATTGAATTCTCCGCGGATAAACCATCTGGCGTGAGGCGGTATCCATTCCAGAACTCTGTTCCATGGCTTAAACCATTCAAGCTCCTTTGCGATTTCGTCCCAAAACCATTCTGTGTTCTTGGCCTTTTCGAGTAATTCTTCATATGTTTTTATTCCATGTCTGTTCATCCAAATTTTTACGTTGCTTTCTTTGACTAATTTGTCTGATGGGTTAAAGATTCTTGTTTCGGTTAAAAGCGCTTCGATTGTTTTTGTCATTTCTCACCTCAAAATTGTTCGAAATAGGTTGTGGTAATTATAATTATACAGTATTCGACAAAAAGAAATTATAGCCTTGTTTTTTAATTGATAAATTAAATTGACTTGTAAAGAAAGGCTTAATATACTTAAGTTGATCGTGCTAAGCGGGGAGGTAGCGGTGCCCTGTACCTGCAATCCGCTATAGCAGGGCTGAATTCCTGCTTGAGGCATAAGCTGTAAAGTCTGCTTTTGTGTAAGTAGCGTTGAAGATTGGGTCCTGCGCAATGGAAATTTGTGAACTCCGTCAGGTCCGGAAGGAAGCAGCGGTAAGCAAAACCTTTCATGTGCCGCAGTTAAATCTGATCAGAGTCAACTGCACAGAAAACGTTTGTAGTTTTATGTCAAAAGCAGGTGCACGATCAAAATGTAAGACGGGTCGCAAGTTCTAGAGTGTAGGTCTTTAGGGATATTCAATCGGACCTTGCTTTAAGGAAAGCTTCATTGAACGCATTGTAATGAATATATCCGCCAATATGCAAAATAGTATCTCCGATTTCATAGTCCATTTTCATGCTGGCGACGCAGGGGTAACTGTGCCAGTATTTTCCTATTTTACGATCGATATTCTCATCGAGCTTTTCGTTTATTAAGTTGTGGGCAACAAAATATGTGTCTCCGCAGGGCGCGCTAACTAAAACTTTGATTTTTTTAATTATTCCATCTTTAATTGTGGCAGTCACTTTTGGCTTGCCGATTTTGAAGTGATTAATGAATTTGTTGATTGTTGGAGTTTCTTCTTTTTCATCCAAAGAACAAAATGGTTTTGGAAAAGCAAATTCCATTTTTAGCCGATCGCATTTTCTTTTTATTTCGAGACGAATCCATTTACTTACCCAGTCAGGATGTTCCGAAGGAATTATAATTGCTTTTGCTCCTGATTTGTTTATTATCTCGGGAAGAGTCAGCAAAATATCTTCATGAACGTTTATTGCTACCACAACATCATGCCGGGGAAGTTTTTCGGGAAAATATTTAAGGGGATTATCAACGTAGAATGGAAGAGCGGCTGGTAGTTTTAATATCCCAGCGATATCGGACGTCTTGTCGAGATGATAAACTCTTCGGCAGTGAGTACATTTGTCTCCGCAGCCGGTGCAAAGATTGGGATTATCCTGTAAATTTTTAAGAAATCTAAGAGCATAGGTATTATCAAAAACACTTGAAAACGGTTTATTGTAGTCTTCTGGTTTTGGTGTTTTGCTTAATATGATAAAAAGTTTCATTTTAGTCTCTTTCCTTGTCTCGAAAATAGCCATAGGACAGCCGAGACGGCTATCCTACCGGGCGTAGGTCAGGCGTCTCGGCTGACATGTCTTTGAGATTAAAAAGACGGGCTTTTGAACCCGTCTTTTATGAACTGTTATTTATTTTACAATTAATCAGTTTAAATTAAAACTTTTTCTTTGGTTAAATTTTTTCTTTTCATTTCAATGTGGTGTTCGATTAAATCTGCCGCGTTTGTTGGATCGGTTTCAACCAAAACTTTTCCGCCAATCAATTCTTCAACAGAATGAGTCAATGTTTTTGTGACTAATTCGCTTCCGGTTACCGGAGGCACAGGTGAAAGATGAACCAATAGTCCAAATGCGACAGCGAACAATCCATCTACAACAGCTTTTTGTTCCAGATATTCTGGTGCAGAAGCAACTATTGGCAGTTCACTTGAGTCAAGGTTAAGAGCGTTCGCAATGGCAGTAACCAAAACTCCTATTCTTCCAATATCAACACAAGATCCGAAGTTAAGACAAGGCGGAATGCCAAGGGCTTCGCAGACAGATCTTAATCCCTCTGAAGCAAATTTTGATGCTTCGACCTGCATTAATCCTTCCATCTGAACCCCGCTGCTGACGCATCCGCAGTTGATTACCAATATATCTCTTTTGATTAATTCTTTAACCAAAGCGATAGTTGTTGTGTCGTGTCCGTTTCTGTTGTTGGTACAGCCGACTACAGCGGCAACACCTTTTATTTTGCCGTTTTTAATTGCCTCAAGAAGAGGATTAAGTGTGCCCCCTAAAGCGCCAAGGATTGATTCGACAGAGAATCCTGCGGTAACTTTGGATTTGTTTTTAGGAATATGAATTTCTTTGCCTCTTTTCTTGTAGGCTTCAATTGCGATTTTGATTAATTCTTCAGCTTGTTTTTCTACTTCTTCAGGAGAGTAATCAATATTTTTTTCAACGCCAGCCATTCGGATGATTCTGTCAACACAAACAAGTTCGGTGTGGAAATTATCCGCAGTTGTTTTTAGTCCCGGTATGGAGCAATTTAAATCCATCATCACAAGATCAATCGCGCCGGTCGCAATTACGTATTCCTGGTTTATCCAGTTGCCCACCTGTCCGGCAAATCCTTGCGCGGATGAATTTAGTCTTTGCATTAACTCTTGACCAGTGTCCATTGAGCCATAGAGTTTAATTCCTGCGGCGCCTGCTTCTTTTGCCAGCGCTGTCATTTCTGGTTTTTGCGAAGCCATCAAGACAGCAGTTGCGACAAATGGTACGTGTCCATGCGCCAGTATGTTTACGGTGGCGGAATCAATTACGCCAAGATCCGCTTCTGTTTCAGTTATAGTCGGCGTGCCTAAAAGAACATCCTGCAAGGTTATGGTTGCTACGAGCCCCATATATCCGGCGGCGATTGACAGCCTGAGAGCTGTTAGCAGGAGGTCAATTGGATCAGTGTTAATCGAGGTCATAGATTTTGTCAGAGCGTCTCTAATTTCTGAATGCACCCCTCCCGGAAAGATATTTAAGCTCTTCCAGACTTTCTTTCTGGTTTCGGGTGCGAGGACTTCCACTAACGCCAATGGTTCATTGGCTCCTTTTCGCAGTTCGGAGAGGATAAGGCTGGAAAGCTGAATTGCGATATTTTCAATTGGCTGAGATGTGTCCAATCCTACGGTTCGGGCGATTGATTTTAATTTTTCAGGGCTTTGAATTTTAAACGGTGTTTTTCCGTTTGCTGTGGCGATAATAGTTTTAGCCAGCTCTTCAAGGTGGTGTGAATAAGCGGCGGCTCCATGACAGGCAAGACGCACCAGATTTTGGGCAACGATTGTATCTGCGTTTGCGCCACAGACTCCATAAGGTGTTTTGGCGGAAACCCGGCAGGGACCGTGACTGCACAACTGACAGCAAACTCCTTCAATTCCAAAATTGCATTGAGGCTGTTGATCAAGCCATCGGTCAAAAATAGTAGCAATTCCTTTTTCTTTTGTTAAGTCATACATTTCGCAGATAGATTGATGAACAGACACAGGACAGGTATAGCTTTTTTCTTTCTTCATAAAAATTACCTCCAAATTTAGATTTAAGTAAAGTTTATTTTTATATACAGAGCTAAGCAAGGAGATTTATCACACAAAAGTGTGATATTAGTCACTTTTTGCAATTGATGAAAGTTTTTGTTTGTCAATAATAATGATTTCTTTTTTGTTGAGGAAAATTAAATTTAATTTGTTAAATCTGTTTAGTTCGCGTGTTGCGGTTTCGCGCGAAACACCAATGAGTTCGGCAATTTGCTGACGGGAAAGAGGAATAGCTATCAGGATTCCTTTTTCTGTAGGTTTGCCATTTTTTTCAGCCAGTCTTAAAAGCAGGCTTGCCATTTTTTGAGGAACGTTTTTAAAAGCGAGTTCGTGGATTTTGTTATGCGCCTGTCGCAGTCTTCTTCCGAGAACGCGAATTATTTTTAAAGCAATATCGGGGTATTTTTTTACTGTATTTTCGAAATCTGATTTCAGGATAATATATATTTCTGTTTCTGAAAGTGTCATTGCTGTTGCAGGATAGCTTCCTCCGTCAAAAACAGGAACTTCTCCAAAGATTTGCCCCAGTTCAAAAATTTCAATAATATGTTCTCGTCCGTCTTCTGAGATTTTAAAGATTTTAATGCTTCCTGATTTGATTATATAAAGCGCGTTTGCAGGATCATTTTCATGAAAGACCACAGTGTCTTTTTTTAGTTTTCTTTCTTTGGTTATTTCCGCGATTCCTGAAAGTTCGCTTTGGCTGAAACCATCAAAAAGAGATATTTTCTTAAGCTGTTCAAGTTTTTTCATTATTTTCCGTTTCCCTTAAATCTTTAACATAAACAAATCTCTATACTACATAACAAATTATAAAGAATACTATGTTGCCTTTCAATAAACGTTATGATAAGAGTAAGATTAATAAATGCATTGTGTTCAGAAAAGGTATGGGACGTTTGTTTGAAAAGTTATACCATGTAAGAAAGGTGATTATTATGCATGGCATCATCTTCACGGAACTGAAAAAGTATGTGGATACCAAACTTGGCGAAAATGTATGGGACAATATATTGAAAGAGATTGGTTTAAAAACAAAGACACACATGCCTATGTATATGCCTATTCGACTTTACCCCGACGAAGAGGCGGTAGCTATTGTTACGAGTGTTTCTAAGATAATGGGACGATCCGTTCCTGCCGTTCTCGAGGACTTTGGCGAGTTTATTGTGCCTACCCTGCTGAAGATGTATCAGATGCTTGTTGAGCCGGAATGGCGCACGCTCGATGTTGTAGAGAACACGGAAGCGGCGATTCACAAGGTGGTGCGCAGCAACATTCAAGGAGCAGAGCCTCCCCGATTGATATGTCACCGCGTCAGCTCGACCGAGATAGGTATCACTTACAATTCGGCTCGTAAGATGTGCGGGGTAGCTAAGGGTATCATTAGAGGGCTTGCTAATCAGTATAATGAGCGGATCGCTATCGCTGAATCAAGCTGTATGCTGGAAGGCAAATCCGCGTGCGAAATTTCAGTGAGGTTAACAGAATAACATAATGTTGTACGTTGCGCGATAGTGTTGGTTGGGTGATTTTATAGATCGGATAAAACTTATGAAATTGGAAAAATTAATTGAAGTATTTAATCTCTTTTGGGTTCAATTCCCCGCAGCTTGCTGCGCGTCGTAGGAATTGCTTTATGTTTCTTGTTGTTGGAATTCAGTAGTCAGTAGTCAGAATTCAGAAAAATACTAACCCCTATATTTCTATTTGTATTTCTTCTGTCTCCTGTATTCTGAATACCTGATACCTTGCAGCTTGCTGCGAGGTAGTTCATTTACCGGAAGCACGTCTCAGGGGAAAACAACAACTTTATCAGCAATTATAAATGAAATAAATTTAAAATTTAAAAAACATATAATTACCATAGAAGACCCAATAGAATATGTGCATAAAAATATCAATTGTGTCGTAAGGCAAAGAGAAGTTGGCAGATAAAGTTATTGAACGTCTTGTTAGTTATGGTTCAGCGGATTTTGAAATGCATATAAGGTATCTTCTTGCCGATAGCATTCAGGCAATAATTCATCAGGAGTTAACACCAACCATTTCAGGAGGAAAAAGGATTGCGTGCGAAATACTCGTTGCCAATACTGCCGTGCGGCACATTCTTAGAAGAAGCGGATCCTATTTACTCAGAAGCGTTATTGCAACCGGCGCAAAAGATGGAATGGTTACAATGAGGCAGTCAATAAATAAATTGCTCGAAGAAAACATTATTAGCGAAGATCGGGCTGGTCGTATTTTATTAAATTATCCATAGAAATAACAAAATTAAAGGGTTGTGGGCTAGAAGCGACAGGTCGTGGGGTTTGAATCGAAAGTTTAAACTATATGCATCCTGTTGTTTCTAGTCTTTTTTGTTTCATATTTGATATGGAAATGAAGCGATGTGCTTGAGATTACCAGTTTATTGTGTTATAAAAATTACAACAGATTAAAATTTCAGGGAAGAGATTGATGGCATACAAGTCTTTATATCGAAAATGGCGTCCACAGGCATTTGAAGAAGTCGTTGGTCAGCGGCACATTGTTACAACTCTTGTTAATGCAATCAAACAAAACCGGATTTCACACGCCTATCTTTTTTATGGTCCGCGCGGAACAGGTAAAACGTCAACAGCTAAAATTCTTGCCAAAGCGCTCAACTGCGCCAATGGTCCAACATCTTCTCCCTGCAACAAATGTCATTCCTGTCTTCAGATTATCAACGGTTCATCAATAGATGTTTTAGAAATTGATGCTGCTTCAAACCGCGGAATCGACGAAATTCGCGATTTGAGAGAGAAAGTTCAGTTTGCTCCTGCTCAGGGAAAAATAAAAGTTTATATCATCGACGAAGTTCATATGCTGACGACTGAAGCATTCAATGCTTTGCTCAAGATGCTTG
Source organism: Actinomycetota bacterium (assembly GCA_016208465.1). GTDB lineage: Bacteria > Actinomycetota > Aquicultoria > JACQXZ01 > JACQXZ01 > JACQXZ01. The sequence goes on along the minus strand of JACQXZ010000034.1, from coordinate 12,348 downwards.
AAGAATGGCTTCCGATGTGGCAGAAAGATTAAAACAGGTTGCCAGCGCTGAAAATATTTCAATCGATGATGCAACAGTCTCTTTAATCGCAAAGCAGGCTCATGGAAGTTTGCGCGATGCGCTGGGTGTCCTTGAACAGCTTTCTTCTTTTTCCGGAAAACACATCAGCATTGAAGAAGCAACTTCATTGTTAGGAATAATTGACATTGATTCTCTTTTTGAAATAGTTGATATAATTTTTGAGAAAGATTCTTCTGCGGCGCTTTATTTTGTTCAAAGACTGGTAGACAGCGGGCGGGATTTGCGTCAGTTTGTTAAAGATTTAATTGAGCATTTAAGAAATCTTTTTATTATTCAGAACACTGAGACATATGAAGAAATTATTGATGTTACACCAGAGACGCTTTCGCGTTACAACGCGCAGGCGAATCATTTTCAGTCTTTCCAGATAATGCGCTATATAGATATTTTATCTGTTGTTTACGGTGAGATGCGTTGGGGTTTTGAGGCAAGATTGTTGTTAGAAATGGCATTGATAAAAATTATAAAGTCCGAGACGGATATCTCGCTGGAAGGTCTTCTTTACAGAATTGAAAAACTGGAAAGCAAATCAGGATTTTCTGTAGGCGAAGAAGTGGTTTCTGGTTACAAAACAGACGACAAAAGACAAAAGAAGAATTTAAAGAATAAAGCCTTGCCAAAAGAAACACAAAACATTATCAGCGGTGATCAAAAAATCATTCCAGAACAAACAAATCAGAGCGTTGATTTTCAAAAAATAAAACGAATCTGGACGGCTGTTTTAGAGCAGGTTAAAAAGAAAAAAATATCAACTTATGCGTTGCTTTTGGAATGTAAACCAACCAGCGCAGTTGATAATTCTGTTTTTCTTGAATTTAATGAGCGCTCAGAGTTTCATAAGCGGGAGATAGAAAAACCAGCTAACATGGATTTAGTTAAATCTGCAATAAAGGAAATTGTTGGAATAGAAATGGATGTAGTTTGTCTGGTTTCGGACGAGAGTAAATTAACTCAAGAAGAAATAGTCATCCAGAAAGAAGGAGAAAGAGAAAAAGAACAGATAGCAGGTTCTTCTCATCTTGTAAAATTAGTTCAGGATAGTTTTGGCGCGGAAATTATTGATGAGATTAAGCCGAAAAGAGATTAAAAAAAGAATGACAGAATGACAATATGTAACTCAGAAAGGAAGATATTTTATGAAACCGGATTTTAATAAGATGATGAAACAGGTTCAAAAGATGCAAAAAGATATGGCAAAAGCGCAAGAAGAACTAGCTTCTGAAAAATTTCAGGCTAGCGCGGGCGGTGGCGCTGTTAGCGTTGCGGTTAACGGGCAGTTTGAAGTTTTAGAAATAAAAATAGATGAATCATTGCTGGAGTCAAAAGATGTTGAGATGCTGCAGGATTTAATTATGGTAGCCGTAAACGAAGCGTTAAAACAGGCACAGGATAAAGCTAATCAGAGACTAGGACAGTTAACCGGCGGATTAAATATTCCGGGGTTAATGTAATCAGAAGACAGAAGTCAGAGGAGACAAAATGCAATATTATGCTACACCGCTTGCTGTTTTGATCGATGAACTTAAGAAATTGCCCGGTATAGGGCCTAAATCTGCTCAGCGATTAGCCTTTCATCTTCTTAAGGTTTCTTCTGAAGAAGCCGGAAAGCTGGCTCAGGCAATAAAAAATGTCAAAGAAACAATTCGTTTTTGTCGTATCTGTTTTAATATTACAGATAAGGATATTTGCGATTACTGTCGGGATCCAAAAAGGGATGACGCAATTATATGTGTTGTAGAAGAATCGCGCGACATAGTTGCCATTGAGAAAACAAGAGAATTTAGAGGTCGTTATCATGTTTTGCAGGGAGCTATTTCTCCCCTTGAAGGAATCGGGCCGGATGATATTAAAATAAAAGAATTGCTGGAAAGGTTAAGCGAGGGAAAGACGAAAGAAGTGGTGGTGGCAACGAATCCAAATGTTGAGGGTGAAGCAACGGCGATGTATATTGCAAGACTGGTAAAACCATTGAGCATAAAAGTCACCAGAATTGCAAGCGGTTTGCCGGTAGGCGGCGACTTAGAGTATGCGGACGAGGTTACATTAGGGAGAGCGCTTGAAGGTAGAAGAGAGATTTAGTTTCTTATAATTCAAATTCGTGTAATTCTTGGCAGAGCATATAAGATGGGTCACAAAGTCACAAAGACACAAGTCACAAGTGAAGAAATTTTTAACTTGTGACTTGTGACTTGCAACTTGTGACTTTTAGTTCCGACTTGTTCGGGTTAGGGTCATTATGCACCGTTTAGCTTTTAGTTTTAACCGATTAACGTTTTAATATTTGCAAAATGTGGATAGTTTATTGTAATTTATACAAAGAGCTAGGCGACATTCTGCGAATGTCGAATTGCAAATTGAAGATTGTAAATTGTAAAATGAAAGAACAAGAAATGAACAATTTAAAATTTAATATTTACAATTTTCATTTTACAATGGAGCAAAGCGACGTTAGACGTAAGACATGAGGTGCTTTGATGGGTAAAATGGTTGAAATTCGCTGGCACGGCAGAGGCGGACAAGGAGCTGTAACAGCAGCAAAATTGCTTGCCGAAGCCGCCTTGGGTCAAAATAAATATTTTCAGGCCTTTCCGGAATACGGGCCCGAAAGAATGGGTGCGCCGATTCAGGCTTTCACCAGAATCAGTCCGGAGCCAATAGAGATACATAGCAATGTGACTAATCCTGAAATTGCGATTGTTCTGGATCCTACTCTCGTTGGTTCAATCGATGTAACCGAAGGACTGCCAAACGATGGAATAGTGCTGGTGAACTCAAGCGAACCTCCTCAGGAAATAAAGAAAAAACTAAACAATCAGAAAGTCAAAGTATACAGCGTGAACGCAACTCAGATAGCTCTTGAAACAATTGGCAAGCCAATTCCTAATACCACAATGCTGGGGGCTTTAATCAAGGTCACAAATTTAATGAAGATTGATGATGCGGTGGAGCACGTAAGAAGTTCTTTTGGCAAGAAATTTAATCAAAGCGTGATAGACGGAAATGTCAAAGCAGTAGAGCGTGCTTATGATGAGGTGAGTGGTTAGTGAAGTGGGATATAAAAAATATTAAAAACTGGAAATATAATCAACATTTAGAAGGCGCTTTGATTCCTGAAGCAGGAAATGCTGAATATTATAAAACTGGCGGCTGGAGAACAGAGAGGCCAGTGATTGATAAAGAAAAGTGCACTAATTGTTTGTTTTGCTGGATATTTTGCCCTGATACCTCGGTTATTGTGGAGGACGCAAAAATAAAGGAATTTGATTACGATCATTGTAAAGGCTGTGGTGTTTGCGCTGTCGAGTGCCCCAAGTCCGCGATTTCAATGATTGATGAAAATGAATTCAAGAAGCAGGAGAATACTTAAATGGCTAAGACTGTTGCTTTAACCGGAAACGCTGCCTGTGCTCAGGCAATGAGGCAGATCAATCCGGATGTTGTAGCGGCATATCCAATTACTCCGCAGACAACAATCGTTGAGGAGTTTGCCACGTTTGTTGCTAATGGAAAAGTTAACACAGAATTTATAAATGTTGAAAGCGAACATAGCGCAATGAGCGCTTGTGTCGGCGCTTCGGCGGCTGGCGCCAGAGTAATGACTACCACTTCTTCGCAGGGTTTGGCCTTGATGTGGGAAATTTTATACATCGCTTCATCTTTACGGCTCCCCATTGTGATGCATAATGTTAACAGGACTTTAAGCGGTCCGATAAATATTCATTGTGATCACAGTGACAGCATGGGAGCAAGGGATGCCGGATGGATTCAGTTGTTCTGCGAAAACGCTCAGGAGGCTTATGACACTACAATTCAGGCAATCAGAATTGCCGAAAATAAAAATGTTCATTTGCCGGTAATGATCCTGTATGACGGATTTATTATAAGCCATGCGATTACCAGACTGGAATTGCTTGAAGATGAAGACGTAAAGAAGTTTGTTGGTGACTACAAGCCTGAAAAATACTTGCTTGATATAGAAAATCCTGTTGCCGTTGGATCCTTTGATGGTCTTCATGGATTTTATTTTGAACACAAGAAGGTTCAAAATGAGGTTATTGAACGGTCGAAAGATGTAATTGTTAAGGTGGGCAATGAGTACGGTAAGCTTTCAGGAAGAAGTTATGGTTTGTTTGAAGAATATAAATTAGATGATGCGGAAGTCGGGATAGTTGTTCTTGGATCTACAGCAGGAACAGCTAAGCTGGTGGTTGATCAGATGCGTGATAATAATAAAAAAGTTGGTTTGCTAAAACTTCGTTCTTTCAGGCCGTTTCCTGCTAAGGAGCTTTTTGATTCATTAAAAAAACTAAAGGCGCTGGCGGTATTGGATCGTTCGAGTTCTACAGGTTCATTTGGCGGCCCTCTTTTTGGCGAGATAAGATCAGCGTTTTATGACGGCAAGAATTCTCCAAAGATAATTGGTTATATTTATGGATTAGGCGGACGGGATGTAAGCTTAAATGATATTGAAAAAGTCTGCAATGATTTATCAGATATTGTTAAAACAGGAAAGATTAAAAAAGAAATAGATTATTTGGGTGTGAGAGAGTAGGGGAAGTCACAGGTCACAAGGACACAAGTCACAAGTTGAAAGTCGTTAACGGATATCTGGTACAAGAGAGAAGGTAAATAAATGGCAAATTTAAGGGAATTGTCAAAAAGAAAAGATAAGCTTTCGGGTGGACACAGGCTTTGCGCGGGATGCGCCGCCTCAATCATTGTTAGGCAGATTCTTATGGCGGCAAACAATCCAACCGTAGTTGCTTGCGCCACAGGTTGCCTTGAGGTTTCGACAACAATTTATCCCTATACTGCATGGAGAGATTCTTATATTCATAATGCTTTTGAAAACGCTGCCGCCACGATTAGCGGTGTAGAATCTGCTTATAAGTCTCTTAAGAAACAAGGAAAAATAAACAACGAGATAAAATTTGTTGCTTTTGGTGGAGACGGAGGCACTTATGACATTGGTTTTCAGTCTCTTTCCGGGGCATTTGAACGAGGACACAATATTGTCTATGTTTGCTATGACAACGGAGCATATATGAATACAGGAATTCAACGCTCAAGCGCTACGCCGATAGGCGCTGCAACAACAACTACACCTATAGGTTCTCAAAGTTATGGGAAAAAAGAATACAGGAAAGATTTAACTGTCTGCATGGCTGCTCACAATGTTCCCTACGTTGCTCAAGCTTCGCCGAGCAAATGGAGACATCCATCTAATCAATCAGTCGAAATGGCAAGACTGGCTGTTCAGACAAACTATTGGCCGTTATATGAAGTTGAATATGGAAAATGGAAACTGAATCACAAGCCGAAAGAAAGAAAACCTATCGTTGAATGGTTAAAGCCCCAAGGAAGATTTAGTCATTTATTTAAACCGGGAAACGAAGCAGTTTTAGAAGAGTTTCAGAAAAATGTTGATTTAGAATGGGAACGATTACTAAAGAGATGTGAAGCATAAAAGGGTCACAAAGACACAAAGTTGTAAGGATGCAGATATAAACACCTTAACCAAATTTATAAGGTGTTTATTTTTTTATCAAAGAAAAAGAAACAAGCACAAGGGCAGGTGTAATTAGACAGTTAGAGAAGTATAATTATTTAGAAGATTTGTTATTTAAGGAGATTAATGTACGATAGAAACTTTCTTCCGGCAATAAAAAAAGAATTTAAGGAAGGATTCCCACGGGCAAAAATCCGAACCAAGATCACTGTCCCATTTATTGTTTTTAATATAGCAACAGCTTTACTGGCGGGATATGTTGCAACAAACTGGGTTGCTCGAAGAATTGAGGAAACCGCCACTGTTCACATTAAAGACGCCTCAAAATATGTTGATATTGTTTTGGGTAGAGAAAATAATCAAATGAAGCTGAACGCAGAAGTTTTAGCTGAAAAACCTACTTTGTGGTCCGGGGTTGACAAAAAAGACAAAAATCTGCTTGGGGCAGAATTGTTATCCAGTCGTTCTGTTTTTGATTTAGATTTTATTGAAGTTATTGATTCCAGTCAGAATGTTTTGCTTAACATAGATGGACCGTTTGCTGAAAAATCTAACCTCTCTAATCTTCTTGCGATTAAAAATGAAGCAGTTAAAACAGACGTTACAGAAACCCCCAAAGGAGTCGCCTTTCTGTCAGCCGCACCAATTCGGTCTCCTTATGGAATTAGCGGCTCAATTTTGGTTGGCAGATATATGAACAAGAATTTTCTCGCAAAAATCAAAGGTGAAACAAAAAAAGAACTGGTTTTTTATTTAAACGGTAAACTGGTGGAATCTACGTTTGCTAAAAAATACGGTGACTTAACAAAAAAATTAGGGATATCTTTTGAAATAAATAGAAAAATTCTCAAAGAAAACAAAACGTTAATTCAAGACAAGACAATCGATCATCTTCCATATAAAATTCAGTATTTTCCTTTCAAAGTTAACCCTGATAACACTGTGGTTTTTGCGGTTATGAGACCAACCAGCGATGTTTTATCAGCAAAAACAGTTAGCATTACGCGAATTATTCTTGCTGATTTGCTGGTTGTTATTACAACGTTATTTATAGGCTATTTCGTGAGCAGAGCAGTTGCGATTCCAACAAGATATTTAAGAGACATAACGCGAAAAATTGCCGATGGTGATTTGGAACACCATATCAATGTGGAAAGCGATGATGAAATTGGAGAACTGGCTGCTTCGATTAATCAGATGACAGATAGCCTAAAAGCACAAACTGATAATTTGCAAAGGAGAATCACCGAACTCTCCGCTCTTTATGATTTTAGCAAATCAATTAATGTTGTAGTGGATGCAAACCAGTTGTTCAATGTGATTCTTGATAACGCAATCAAGGTTTGCAGGGCAGACTTAGGTTATTTATCGATGATTGAAGAAAACGGAGGAATGTCTGTTAAGGCATTCCACGGTTTCGCTGACACAGGAGCGGATAGAACTAATATACAAACAGGAAAAGGAATTGCTTCTCTGGCGGTTCGTGAAGGGAAACCACTTTTGTTTACAAGCGAAATGGCGGAATTAAAACAGTTAATAGGAGGCATAGATATTAATTCTGCTATTTGCGCTCCTTTAAGGTTAAAAAACGAAACAATAGGTGTTTTAACTATTGCTACTACAAATTCAGAAACGGTTTTTAAGGAAGATACAGTTAAGCTTTTAACTATGCTTGCCAACGAAGCGGCTACTGCGATTCAGAATGCAAAATTATTTGAAGTTTTAGAGCATACATATCTAAGCACAGTGAAAGCGCTTGCCGCCGCAGTGGACGCGAAAGATCCTTACACGCATGGTCATTCTGAAAAGGTTTCAAAGTATGCGGTAATGATAGCGAAAAGTTTTAATCTTTCTGAGTTTGAAGCTCAGGGAATCGAGATTGCTGGTTATCTTCACGATATAGGAAAGATTGGCATCAGCGATGAGATTCTTTTAAAGCCGGGGCGTCTTAACAGAGAAGAACGGGACATAATAAGGCAGCATTCTCTTGTGGGGGCAAACATTTTGGCTCCTATAGGTTTTCCTTGGGAGATTATTCCAATTGTTCGTCATCATCACGAACGTTTCAATGGTTTGGGTTATCCGGCGGGGTTAGGCGGCAAGAGAATTCCTCTTGGCGCCCGTATACTGGCAATCGCAGATGCTTTTGAAGCGATTACAACCGACCGTCCTTATCGCAAAGCCCGAACAATGGTTGAGGCAATAGATGAACTTAAGAAGCATAGCGGCACCCAGTTTGATCCTTTGCTGGTTGAAGCATTCATAAAGGTTTTAAAGGAGAAAGAATCAGAGCTGATTCCAGTTTCAAGGTCATTTGTCAGAATAGCGGTTGAAGAGGAAGATGAGAGGTTAAAAGTTAAAGCTATTTTTGTTGCTATTACGGAATCTTTGTTAAAAGAATATTCCAAATTAGGCGGTGTTCAATTAACTTTAAATCTCGAAAAAGAACTGAATGGATATTTCTTAAGAGAAGGATGGCCGATCAGAATAGAAGATGGACACATAGACATAGATGACTTTAAAGATAAAACACTGGACGAAGAAGTTCTTGTTCTTAAGAGAGCTTTATCTAAAGTGATGCGAATGTTAAATCAGGTTGCGGGCGATCGGATATTAAGACATTTTTGTAATTATGCCCTTGATAATCTTACAAAAAGATTAAAAGCGGCAGCAATTAAATATAAATTTGATAAATGTTGTTAGAATATTTCTGAAGATTCTTCGCTTCGCTCAGAATGACAGCGTGGCTGTCATCTGTGAGAATCAATAAATCTTTTAATCGATCGGTCAAAAGTTTTCTCTACTTCTTTCGGAAAGAAACAGGCTGGTAATTCATTAAAGTTTTTGTGATAGACAACACATTCACAACACTTACCTTTTCTCGAACAAGGTTTATAGGTGCAGTTACAGTTATTCTTATTTGTTTTGATATTGCAATCCATTTGTTTACAATCCCACTGTCATTTCGAGCGAAGCGAGAAATCTAAGCTATAAAGATATCTCCCGGAGCCTGCCCTGAGCGAATCAATTAGACCCTTCGCTTTGCTCAGGGTGACAAAGAGCGAAGGGGTCGATATGACATATAATTTAAAATTGGAGGAAAAATTGGGTCTAATTGTTCAGAAATACGGTGGAACTTCTGTCGGCAGTCCCGAAAGAATAAAAAATGTAGCCAAGAGAATAATTAATACAAAAAATAAAGGCAATTCAGTAATAGTAGTTGTTTCTGCCTCAGGAGATACAACAGATGAATTATTAAGGTTGTCCCGTCAGATTACTCAGAATCCAAATGAAAGAGAGCTGGATATGCTTCTTGCAACTGGCGAACAAATCTCAATTGCTCTTCTCACTATGGCGATTCAGTCGTTTGGTTGTGACGCGATTTCTTTTACCGGTTCGCAGGTTGGGATTTTAACAGACGCCGCTCACACCAAAGCCAAAATTGTTAATATTAGATCAAAAAGAATTCTGGATGAAGTTAAAAAAGGAAAAATTGTAATTGTGGCAGGTTTTCAGGGGGTGACACCTGAGAATGATATTACAACTTTGGGACGGGGCGGATCTGATACCACGGCAATTGCGTTAGCGGCAGAACTTAATGCTGATGAATGTGAAATTTATACTGAC
>JACQXZ010000034.1:0-3101 GCA_016208465.1 Actinomycetota bacterium | reverse complement strand
CCGAGCGCCCGGAAGATTGATGTAGTATCTTATGAGGAAATGCTTGAGATGGCGGCAACAGGAGCGAAGGTAATGCAGTTAAGAGCGGTTGAGTATGGCCGTAATCACAATGTTAAGATACATATAAGATCAAGTTTCACAGAGACAGCGGGAACATTAATAAAGAAGGAGGATCCCGGTATGGAGCGGGCAACAATAAGCAGTATTACTCACGATACAGGTGAAGCCAAAATAACAATTTTGGATGTGCCGGATAAACCCGGTATCGCGGCAAAGGTTTTTCGGACACTGGCAGATGCGAATATTAATATTGATATTATTATTCAGAATGTTAGCGAGAAAGGAACTACAGATATTTCTTTTACGGTTTTAAAAGAAGATTTAGATAAGGCGCGGCCAGAGGTTGAGAAAGTAGTCAAGGAGCTTGGAGCGCGGGGAATGACTTATGATGATAATATTGCAAAGGTCTCGTTAGTTGGAGCTGGAATGAAAACTCATCCCGGTGTTGCCGCGGATATGTTTGGCTCTTTGGCTGAAAACAATATTAATATAGAAATGATAAGCACATCATCAATAAAAATATCCTGTGTGATTAAGTCTGAAGATGTTGAGAAAGCAGTCAGGGCTTTGCATAAAAAATTTAAATTGGGAGAAAAGAGAACAAATGAGGGATTATAATGTTGGCATTGTAGGCGCAACGGGAGCAGTCGGCGCTGAAGTGATAAAAGTTTTGGAAAAAAGAAATTTTCCGGTTAAAAATATCAAGTTTTTAGCAAGTTCCAGATCTGCCGGCAAGTATTTGAAGTTTAAAGAAGAAAATATTTTGGTAGAGGAATTAAACGAGAATTCTTTTAAGGGTGTCGAAATTGCATTTTTTGCCGCTGGCTTGGATACAAGCAGGCAGTTTGCAAAAACAGCAGTTAGCTCGGGGGCGATAGTTATTGATAAAAGTTCTGCTTTTAGAATGAAAGAAGATGTTCCTTTAATTGTGCCGGAAATAAATAAGGATAAAATCAGTGAACATAAAGGAATTATTGCCAGTCCGAATTGCGCTACAATTATTCTGGTTATGGCGATTTATCCATTATGCAAACTGTCAAAAATAAAAAGATTAATAGTCTCCACTTACCAATCTACAAGCGGAGCAGGCGCTAAGGCAATGGAAGAATTGCTTGTTCAGACCAAAGCGTATTTGAATGATGAAAAAATAGTAAAAGAAGTTTTTCCGCATCAGATTGCTTTTAATTTGTTTTCTCACAACACCCGGATATATGAGAATGGGTATAATGATGAAGAAAATAAAATAATCGAAGAAACAAAAAAAATAATGGACGATTCGGATATTAAGATTTCAGCAACCTGTATCAGGGTTCCGATTTTAAGGTCTCATTGCGAATCAATAAATGTTGAATTTGAAAATAAAACAACAGTTGATCAAATCAGAGAATCGATAAGAAACTCAAAAGGAGTAAAGCTGGTGGATGATCGAGAAAACAATTATTTTCCGATGCCGATTGATTCTTCTCTGAAGGATGAAATTCTTATTGGAAGAATCAGAGAGGATATTTCCAGAGAAAACTGCGTAGAGATTTTTGTTTCAGGCGATCAGCTTTTAAAAGGCGCGGCTTTAAACGCAGTTCAGATCGCAGAGGAACTGATTGAAAAGTAAATGAGGTTCAGATGAACAAAGAAAGCCGCGAGAGACTGGCTGAAAATACAACCGCGATAGGCGTTGTTGTTAATGTTGTTCTTACCCTGTTTAAGTTTATCGCCGGTTTTATGGGAAACAGTCAGGCAATGATAGCCGACGCGACAAATTCTGCCTCAGACGTTTTTGCTACTGTAATTGTTTACATCAGTCTTAAATTTGCGAAACAGCCCGTAGATGAAAAACATCCTTACGGTCATGGAAGAGCAGAAAGCATTGCCGCTGCCATTGTAGGATTTTTGTTAGCCGGCGGCGGTGCAGCAATACTTTTTATTGCCATGAGGTCAATTATTGTTGGAGAATATTCGTCCCCCAAAATTATCGCGCTTATTGCCGCCGCAGTTTCCATTGTCTCCAAAGAAACACTGTTTCGATTTACGATAAAAGTTGGCAAGAAGCTGGAGAGTCCGGCAATTATCGCAAACGCGCGGGATCACCGCGCAGATGTTTATTCTTCAACTGCGTCATTGACAGGAGTCGGAGGAGCCATATTGGGTTTTCCTGTTTTTGATTCTATTGCCGGAGCGGGAGTTTCTCTTTTTATTATTAAGACGGGCTATGATGTAATTCACGATGCATTCGGAGAATTAATGGATGCTATGCCAAGTAAAGAAGTAGTGGAAGAAATAGCCAGCATTGCGGAAGACATTAAAGGTGTTGAACATGTTCATGAGATTAAAGCAAGAAAAATGGGACAATATATTCTGGTTGATTTAAAAGTAGAGATTGATCCAGAAATAACAGTGGCTGATGGGCATATGATTGCCAGCGAAATCAGAAGAACAGTTATGGACAAAGTGAGCAATGTGAGCGACGTAATGGTTCATGTTAATCCTCATCTTAGCTGAGTTTGTGTAAATAAAGGAAAGATTAGTCTGGTTTGATGGTCCTAAAAAGTCCCGGTTAAAAAATAGGACTAAAATCCTATTTACAATTCAGTAATTATAAAATATTATAAGATTTAATTTAGAAAGAATCAGGATTTAAGGGGTCAGGGATTCCAGTTAGCAGTAGGACAGGCGTCTCGCCTGTCAGAACAGTGAATAAACAAAGAATGAAAATTAGACTTTTAAGAATGTTTTTAAGTGTAAAAGGAATGAATGAGGAATGCTTATAAATCTATTCTCATCTAAATCTAATCCATCTAAAAACAAATCTCTCTTTTTTATCCTCTTCCTTTCTTTAATCTTTTTATCTCTCTTTACAAAAACCAGTTTTGCTTCTGATACCACTCCTCCCTCAACCTACAATCTAACCCCAGCAGAAAACAGTTACATCCCTTGGCACAAACCATTAATTCAAGCAGATATATTTGATATCGAAAGTGGAGTTGATGAAAACTCAATTGTTTTAAAACTAGATGGAATAATAGTTTCTCATACCTTTAATCCTT
>JACQXZ010000009.1:18721-21119 GCA_016208465.1 Actinomycetota bacterium | reverse complement strand
CAGCCATTTTTTATTTTCTAATAAAATTTTCCTCGGAATGAAAGCTCCGATGAATATAATTGAAACAACAAATCCAAGCCATCCTCCTCTTGAATAAGTGAAAAGAAGAGTAACTGCTATTAGGGAAAGATCAACTATTGCAAAAAATCTGAGATAGAAAGAATTGGTTCGCAGAAATAAGTATAAAACTAACGGGAAGGTGAGCGCCAGATAAATACCCAATTTAACCGGATTGCCTAAAGTCGAAAAACTTCTAAAAACTTCAAAGGATGTATTCTCCCACTCTATCCAATCAAAACCAAAATGTTGAATAATTCCATATATTGAAATGACCAGAGCGGAAAAAGACCAGCCAATAAGCAACAAATCAACCTGTTTTTTACTTTTGATAAAATTTACTGTAATGAAAAAAATAGCCGCATAATTAACAAAAGTAATTAATCCCTCAAAACGACGATAATCTCCAAAAAAACTTTTTATAAAATCAACTGATAAAAAAGTGGATATGGCCGCTCCTACCAAAAAAAGAAAAATAAAAAGGCCAAGTGAAGTTCTTTTAAACTTAAATTCACCAGTTAAAATTACTTTAAATAACCAAGCGGAAAGCATTGTCAGGGTAAGAAAACGCATCAAACCCACTTTTATGATTCCCCAGAAATTAAAAGTTAGTGTGCTGAATAAAAGAGGAAGAAGAATTACAAAGCATAAAAGACTGGCAAATATTAAATTACCACACCATATTTCAGCTTTCTTGTAAGAAGAACTAACAATTGATTTCAATTACTCTTCCTTCTGACCACAGTACACAATAAATTCCAAATTCAAAACAAAACCTTAAAACGCCTGATAAATCAGGCAACTACAAACTTTTTCTCGTAAGTGTTATAAAAAATGAATTTATTCCTTTTTTAAACAATTTATAATTGATAAACAATTTTCTCCTTGACTCTTTTTTGAATACAAATACCAGATAAACAAATATGCGCAGTAAAAATCCCAGAATCGCATACAAATCAAAAATAAGTGTTTTTAACCAGCCGTTTTCTCTTAAGAAAAATATGTGTAAATTATCAAACCAGAGAGCTGTCATGTCATTATAAGCTCCATTATGGCTTCCTCCACCAAGATGAATAACTTTAAAGGGCACTGAATAAATTTTAAAACCACACTTTTTAATTCGATAACACATCTCCATATCCTCAACATACATAAAAAATGTTTCATCAAATAATCCTGTTTTTTCCAAAACACCTCTCTGAACCATCATGCAGGCGCCGGAAATCCAGTCAACTTCTTCTGGTTCAATGATCTCAGTTTCTAAATCAATCCCCCTGAAGAAATATGATTTCGGAAAAATATTCGAAAGAAGTAAAAATTGATTAAAAGCAGTTTTAAGAGAAGGAAAATATCCGCGGGATAAACGCTGTTGATACCCTTTTTCATCCATTAACCTTGCGCTTATCGCTCCTGCTAAAGGTTTTGAATCCATAAAATCAATCATTTTTTTTAATGAATCCTCAAGTAAAATAACATCGCTGTTAAGAAAAAGTATATATTTTCCCATACTTTTTTTAATTGCCTGATTACTGGCTTTAGCAAAACCAAGATTGGACTTATTGGCAATTAGATTAACCTGCGGATGTTTTTTACGAATATTCTCAACTGTTTTGTCGGTTGAGCCATTATCAACAACAAACACTTCAAAGCTGGTTATATCTTTCTGTGAATATATTGAACTTAAACATTTTTCTATCAATGTCTCTGTATTAAAACTAATTATTACAATAGAAAGAATACAACTCATTTATTTCACGCTTCCTGCTTGAAATTAATCATAACCTCCGGTAGGACAGCCGTCTCGGCTGTCAAGGAACGAAACCCCGACATCTATCGGGGCCCTACCAGCGATGGCTTGGATTTGATAGAGCTCCTATACTATTTAGCTAATTGAAAATATTCGTTCAATCAAAAACAACCAGATTAGACCCGGAACCCATGCAATCAAAGGCATAAATGATGATAAATATTTTTTGTTAGGAGTAACTGCTAAAGATTGATTGAGCCTGTCTATTTCTTCTCTGACTAAAATAACAGGAATTGTAAAAATAACCCCGTAAGTAAAAACAATCAGCGGAAAGACAACTAAAGCCATCGGAGAAAATATTAACTGAAACTGCTTTAACACAATCCCCTCAACCAAATAACCATTTACACCAGCCCAAAAAAATAACTCTTCATTGCTGTAATTATATTTCATCAATAACCGCCACCACAAAAAATACCAGCCAATATACCATGCAAGAGGACGCAGTAGAAAAATAATTATGCTGAATGAAGGTTTGATTGAAAAATAATAAAATATTTCACCCATCGATGCTAAAACAACACCAGTTAAAAT
>JACQXZ010000009.1:0-18711 GCA_016208465.1 Actinomycetota bacterium | reverse complement strand
CTGAAAGACTGAATTTATCCAAAATCGAATTAATTTTATCCTTAAATTTCAGCGCCAATGCAAAATAAAAGAGAAGAATAACCTCACCGGTTATTGTAATTAAATCCCTGCTGCTTTTTGTGTCAAGAAAACCCAGAATCTGAATCAAAAAAGAAAATCCCAGCCAGAATAAAAACAGTCTGAAAACCATACTTGTTTTATTTTTTTCCGGCTGAAAATCAATTTTTATTTTCATCACATTATCTCTAATGAAGAGTAAACTTTTTTAAATAAAGCCATAATTCTCTTGGCAATAAACTCCTGGAGACACTTTTTATATTATAAAAAATAGTTGGAGCTAAAAGAAAAATCTGTAAAAAATAAGGATTTTCTTTAAAAAATCTGCTTTTACTTAAACCTTTTATAAAAGTGCGAGACAGAGGCAGCGCTGTTAATAGATAAAGCCTGTTATAAAAGGCATACATTTTTTCATCAACTTTTTTATCAATTCCCTTTTCCTCAAGCATTTCTTTTATTTTTGTTCCGGGGAAAAACGAAAGCTTTGAAAGACCGTTATTCAATCTTACCGGACATGGCAGCTCAAGAAGCAAATCTAATGTTTTCCTGCAATCTTCTTCGCTCTCAAAAGGATTATTGGTAATTAGATCAAAATTGTATTTAATTCCTAATCCATCAAGAAATCTGGCGCAGGCAATTACATCTTCATTTCTTTCCTTCCTTTTAAAAACTTCTCTGTTAATATAATCGCTTCCGGACTGTACGCCGCAAGTCATACCGTAAAGTCCCGCCTTTTTCAAAGTTATAATAATCTCATTTTGTGTGTATTTGGGATGAACGTTGCACCAAAAAGGAAGGTTTATTTCTTTTTTATATAAATCTGCAAAATGATCTATCCAGTTCTTGTCAAAAGTAAAAACATCGTCATGAAAGTGAATATACATTGGCTGACGTTTACCTTTTATCAATTTTAACTCTTCTATCACACTCTCAACACTTCTCCTCCTAAGATATTTTTGTCTTGGATATAAAGCTCTTAACTGGCTGTTACAGCAAAAAGTACATCCAAAAGGACATCCTCTTGAGGTTATAATTTCAAAGGAATCAGATAAATCCTCGGCAGCAGACTCTTCTTTAAAAATCTTATTATCCTCAATAAAATATTTATCTTCATAGTCAAAATCAGCAAAAGGCAGAGAGTCCAAATCCCTAATTAAGGGTCTTGCCGGATTTTTAATAATTTCACTGCCTTTCTTAAACCATAAATTATTTATTTGGGAGTAATCTTCTTTTGAATCAAGCGCGTTAACTAACTCAAGAACAGCCTCTTCCCCTTCCCCTCTACAAATAATATCCGCGAATTTAAGACAATAATCCGGTTCAATTGTTGGTTCAATGCCGCCCCAGATTATTGGAACATCCAGTTCTTTTCTTATTAATTCTGTAAGTCTGACAGCGGTTTGCAAAACCACTGAAGTCAGGGAAAACCCAATCAGATCCGGGTTTATCTCTTTTAAAAGATTTATAAGTAAACTAATTTCTGTCTCTTCAATTGGAGTATTATAAGCCAGAATCAAATCCCTGCCGCAATTATCTATCATAGTATGATATTCTTCTTTGACCGGATTTTTAAAATCTTTTTTTAATGTCTGGCAGTATCGTTTAAAAAAAACAAGCGAGACCTGATGATTGTGTTTCTTTAAAAAGGAGGATATATAACGAATACCTAAGGCTTCCTTGTTGTACAAAGAAACAAAAACAACTTTTGCCAAAGTTCCCGACCCCTATATGCGCTCATAATTCTTCGAGCGGGTAAATAAATTCATCACAATTTTATGCACAAAATAAGCAGGCTTAAGTATTTTTTCCAAAACATACGGTGTTTTTCTTTTGGATAAAATACCATCCAACAATTTTTCAAACACACCGGAAACCGGTGATGGCAGCAGGTAAATACCCCGATAAGCTTTAATGAATCTTACAAAATGTCTTTCAAACATCAAAAGTTGTTTTTCATCAACAAGCTCAAGATTTAAGGCTGATCCGCTATAAAGATCTGATGGACGCTTGTCCCCTAACATTTTCTTTTCTTTCGCGAAATCATATAGTTTTGTTCCCGGAAAAGGATAGCAAATACCTACGGAATAAAATGATGTTCCTGCCCGCGCGTTAATCTTTATTGTATCAAGAATCATTTTAGCATCTTCGCAAGGCATGCCTACAATATTAAAGGTCCAAAAATCTATCTTGGCTTTACGGAATATAGCAAAAGCATTATTCATCTGGTCATCGGTCAGGTTGCGATTCAGTATTGTGTTTCTAATGTAGTTATTGCCGCTTTCAAGTCCTATTCTTACACAATAACAACCTGCCTCTTTTAAAAGATTAACAATCTCTTCATCAACAAGATTCGGACGAATATTACAGGAAAAAGGCAAACCTACTTCGCTCTTATATCTAGGCACAAACTCTTTCATCCATTTTTTTGTTGAAACAAAATATCATCATAAAACAAAAGCCTTTTAACAAAAGGATAACTTTGTCGTAATTCTTTTATTTCTTTTATTACATAATCAACGCTTTGAAATCTGACATATTTCCCTTTTCCCCTATAGATATTTCTTAAAGCATGATTACAGCAATAACTGCAGTCGTAAGGACAGCCTCTCGATACAAGCAGACTTCCTTCTCCTTCATTTTTCTCAAAATACAGATTTTCGTAATTGAATACTCTTCTATCAGGAAAAGGCAGCTCATCCAAATTTTCGATCAAAGGTCGAACCGGATTTTCAATAATCCTTCCGTTCTCCTTTATCCATAAATTCTGAATTTTTGTAAAATCTCTCCCTGCTTCCATAGAATCACATAATTCAAGCAAGGGATATTCTCCCTCGCCCCGGCAAATCATATCTATCCCTTCTCTGTTAATCGCATCTGTTGGATTAAGTGTCGCGTGAACTCCTCCGCAGATAGTCGGTATGCCTAATTTTTCTTCGCTTAACCATGAGGCTAATTCCGCAATCCAAGGAAAAGTAATCGTAGTTGAAGTAAAAGCAACAAGACCCGGATTATGATTCTTAATAGATTCGATAAACGTTTTTTTGTCCATTTCACCAGTAACATGAATTAAGGATGTTTCATGCCCGCCCTTCTTTAAAACAGCCGACAATGAAGCAAGCCCAAAATGAAACATTCCGCCCCAGTATTTAAAATATGAAAATCGATCGATGTGAACAAAACAGACTTTCATAAATACCACTCCCATCAAGCTACTGTGTTCTGATAATCCCAAAAAAATGATCGAATGAATTGGAATCAAAGTCAGAAATTCCAAATAACAAATCCCAAATTACAAATAAGCTCCAATGTTTAAAGATGAAAAATAAATCAAAAATCAAAGATAAAAGATTAAAAATACATATCAAAATGAAAAAATATAATACAAAATTCAAGTGGTCAATAAGATCGTAGGCCTTTTAGGAACTTCATCCTTGGGCTTCAGACCTTAGATCTAAGATCTATAATGAATTCTCGAACCATTTTTAGTATTCATTTTTGAATTTTGATTTGTCATTTTTATTTTTGATTTTTTATTTTTGATTTTAAAACTTATTTGGTGCTTGAAATTTGATATTTCTTATTATAAATATTCTGTCAAAATTCAATGGAAATAAACCTACAAACAATACGCTCCTCGCGCTTTTACAACTGCCGGAATTGTTTTAAGTATTATTATTAAATCTAAAAAAACAGACTGATTTTTAATATATTCCAAATCTAACTTTATCATTTCATCAAAGGTTAATTCATTTCTGCCCTTAATTTGCCAAAACCCAGTAATTCCGGGCAAAACAGCAACCCTTGCCATTTGCCAATCCTGATATTCCTCAACTTCTCGGGGTAGAGCTGGTCTTGGACCAACGATACTCATATCTCCCTTTAAAACATTTATAAACTGAGGCAGTTCATCTATGCTGAGCCTCCTGATTATTCTTCCTACTCTGGTAATCCGGGGATCATTCTTAATCTGAAACAATGGACCATCTGCTTCATTTAAATGTTTTACTTCCGCCAATCTGTCCTCCGCGTCAACAAACATTGAACGAAACTTAATCATAGTGAATAAATTTCCATCTTTTCCTACTCTCTTTTGATAAAAAAACACAGGTCCTGCTGACTCTATCTTTATAAATAATCCCACTAACAAA
This sequence comes from Actinomycetota bacterium, assembly GCA_016208465.1. GTDB lineage: Bacteria > Actinomycetota > Aquicultoria > JACQXZ01 > JACQXZ01 > JACQXZ01. The sequence goes on along the minus strand of JACQXZ010000009.1, from coordinate 14,506 downwards.
AAAACCGGACTTAAACAAGCAACAGCCAAAAAGGACAAAGTCTTATCCAGAATTTTTTTTAAAATAAAGCTTTTGTTAATTCTATAATCGTCATAAATAAATACTTCAGGTCTTGGGGTGTCCAAAGAAATTTCTGTTTCGAGAGCAGACGGAAGAGGAATCGTTTCAGTTCCTTTTTTTTCAAGTTCTTTTTCCAATGTTAACATTTCACCATTCTCCTTCCTCAACAACTTGTTTCTGCTTTTTGCATACAACTTCTGTCGCTACAAGAACCCCGCAAATAAGCCAAAAAAGCTGAGTTAAAGGACTTATTCTGAATTCCCATGAAACTGAACCAACTATCAAAAACGCCAATATTCCAACTAAACCGCCTACGGCGACAGAAGTGATAAATTTATTATCTTTATGATGGAGAAAACAACGCGTACCGGCTTTTAAAGGAACAGAGAGAAACCATAAAAACATTAATAAACCAATTATACCTGTTTCTGTAAAAATCAACAAAAACAAATTATGAACAGGGTCGGTAAAAATCAAAGATATACCATTGGTATCATATTTTGTTATTACTGATGAAAAATTATTTAACCCAACCCCAATCAAAGGATGGGCTTTAATCATATTGACTGCTATTTCATTTAAGGCATAGCGGGCAGTTACATTGCTCGCGCGGCTGGCAAAAAATCTTTCGTACCAAAGTGAAGAAAAAGCTATACTAACAACCAGTATTACTAAAGTAATACCTATAATGGCTTTTGATTTAACTCCATAAAAATATTTTCCTCTTATGGCTAAAAAAATTGTAACCACAAAAGCCGCAACCCAGGCAATCATAGCCGCCCGGGCTAAAGTGAAAATAAGAGCTGTGAAACCAAAGATAATCGTTATACCGCTAAGTATAGACATCTTCTTGTTTTTCCATGTCAAAAACGCCCCCAAACAAAATGAGAGAGTTTGGGCTATAAAACTTCCCAGAGCAATAGGATGAGGCATTATCCCCCCTATGCGCGAAACAATCTTTCCTCCCACTGGCTCGCCTACCAATTGACTTAATTCACCCAGTTTAGTTAATCCCATAGATGCTCCAGAAAACTTCTGCAATAGAGCCACTGTTGAATGCAAAAAAACACTGACGATTACCCCGCCAATAATTATCTTTAAATCATTCTCGCTTTTTATATTATTAATAATAAAGAAGTACCATAATAACATCTTAAACATTTGAAACAGTTCAAAAACCAACAGCTTCAGATCAGGAGCGTTAAAGACAGAAAGCGCGCTGGCAAAAACAAACAATAACGCGGGCACAACTCCCCTCCGGACAAACTTAAAATCCTTATCTATTCCTTTAGCGCTAGTCAAAATTCTTCCCAGCCACATTCCATATAATATCAACAATAGTAAATCAGACAATGATATTTGAATGCCAACCGCTCCGCCATAATGAGCTCTTGGTAAAAACCATTTATCAACCGCTGACAATGAAACAGAAAAAGCAAAAAGACCTAAGAATATCTCCCGTCTTTTCTCTACACCTAGAGCAATAAAAGTAAAAACCAGAATTAAAGCAATGATTAACAAATAGACAGGTGTTACTTTTGCCGCCTGCGATGAAATAATAATTACAACAAACCCCAACAACAAGCCTATAAGAATACCTGTTGTAATTTCGGTCGTTTTTGTGTCTAAACTATACGCAAACTTTCTCTCCATATTCATACCGTCTTTTTGATAGATTTCATATGACTGTGAAGATAGTAATGATAAAAACTTTCACAATGCTCAATTTTTGCCCCAACTAAAACTGCTCCCAAAATGTTACTATTGGTCTTTTGGAGGCGAGATATTGAGTAATTATAAACTTCTCTTTCAATTTCACCTGCTCTTACAATGAATAAAACATCATCAGCATATTTTGCCGTAATGCAGGCATCAGCGAAAGCGCTTACCGGTGGAACATCGATTAAGATAAAATCTGATTTCTCTCTCAAATAAGTAAATAATTTCTTTATTTTCTCAGATGTTAAAAGCTGGCCAATATTTACAGAATCGCTTCCAAGAGGAACAAGTTTAAGATTCTCAACGCCTGTATCCAAAACTATTTTCTCAAAAGATTCATCTTTTAAATCTGCCAGTGTTCCTTCTCTGGCGCCAACTTTAAACATTCTTTGCAAAGATGGATTTCGCAGATCCGCATCAACCAGATAAACTTTCATTCCCATATTGGCTAAAACAAAACCCAAATTAGCAGATATAGTTGAACGTCCCTCATTAGTTTTAGCGCTTGCAATCATAATCGTTTTTGCTTTATTTTTTAATAATTCAGGCATTAAATTTGATTGAAGTATATTGTAGCTTTCCGCGTAAGCCGAAGACGCGTCCGTCAAAACACCTTGCGATGAATCTGTTTCAGGAATAATCCCCTGAACAGGTAAACCCAAAAACCTCTCTACGTCTTCAGGTGATTTAATAGAATTATCAAAAACTTCAAGAATAATTGGGAGATAAATACCTGCTCCCGAAGCAAGAATAAAAGCGATTAACAAAATTAACAATTTTTTATAATCAAAAGCAGGAATCCACTTTAACCATGAAAACGAGATTTTATAATAACCCTCTGGAAGCTGAGGCATATCAGCCCAATCTATCACGGTGATTTGATTTGTTCCACTTTTTGTATCTTCTCTTACTTTTGCTTCTTCCATTCTGCTAATGAGATTCAGATTACTTTCCCTTAAGGCTCTTTCTTTATCTTCAAGTCTTGATAATTTTGTTTTATTATTATTTAGCTGGTTTATTTCAGATTTTATATCATCTATCAACTCATTAATTGCGTTTATTTCAGAATTTGATGTCGATTTCTTTCTTTCATTATCAGCCAGTTCGCTCTGAAGTGAAAAAAGCCTTGATACCATAAGATTTTTCCGCTGAGAAATATCGTCAACATTATTTTTAACCAGATAATCTTCGATGGCATCCTGAGCCTGTTCAAATTTATCTTTATAGGCTTGAATTTTCTTTTCCAACAGCGATCTTTCGTCTAAAAGCTTTTGTTTATTAAACTCCTCTGTTCTTAAATCATTTAATTTTTTAGCCATACTAAGATAGCTTTCTTCGGCTATCTTTTTTTCTTCGTTAAGCTTAATAAATTCAGCCTCATTTATGTGGAGCTGAGAAATCTCATTTTGCTGATTGTTTATTAACTTTCTTAAAGCATCCCCTTGTGTATAATATTCCGGCTTTTCCAGCTCTCTATTTTCATTCAGTTCACTTTGAAGTGAAAAAAGATTCTCTACCGAAAGACCTATCCTCTGAGTTATATCATCAATATTATTCTTAACCAGATAATTCTTAACAGCATCCTGGGTTTGAATAAATTTATCTTTGGCTGCCTGAGTTTCTTTTTCTAGAAAAGTCTTTTCTTCTGATATTTTTTGCTTATCAAATTCAGCAGTTTTTAACTCATCGATTCTTTTTTGTAAATTAGTGTAATTATCCTCAGCAATATTTTTTTCCTTAATTAATTTAGAATATTCTGAATCGCTGCCATGAAGTTTTGCAATCTCTTTTTCCTGATCCTTAATTAATTTTTTTATAGCCTCTTTCTCGGATAAAAAGGTTTTGTTCTCTTTTTCCAAATCACCTATCTGGGTTTGGAGCAAAAACAATCTGTCGACTAAAAGCTTTTTTCTTTGATCTATATCATCAATATCATTTTCCTCTTTAAATTCTTTAATTGAATTTTGAATTTCTTCCAATTTAACATTTGTTTTTTTGAGGCTTTCTTCTATCGCTTTTTTCTCAAACACAATTTGTTTCTTCGTAAGCTCTTCATAAAAATCTTTAAATTCTTTCACGAGAGTATTCGCAACCTCTTTGGCTTCTTTCGGTGTCCGACCCTCCACTCTTACCTCCACCAAATCAGTAAGGAGCTCAACACCCTGTTTTTCAGCTTTAAGCGGATACGCGCTAACCATATCGTTTATTTTTGCGGCAGGAATTTTTTCGGAAAGTCTGGCTGCCGTCCTTTTTATCACAACTTTATTTGTAACCATTTTGGCTACATTTGATACCTGAACTTCTTTCTCATTAATAGAAAACAATCGGGGTCTTTGCTCCGAATACAACTGAATAACTTCATAGCCAGGTTGAGTTACCATTAGAGTTATACCAGTTATATATTTGCGTTTAGGATACTGCGGGTAATAATACAGTCCAACAACCGCCACAATCATTGTAACCACAACAATGCTAATTGTAATCCACTTTTTTCTGTTGACGGTTCTAAGATAACGCCAAAAATTCATTAATAATTTCTCCTTAACCTCTTAACAACCAAAACACCCTGCTTGGAAAAAATATAACCCGTTTCATTAATAATACATTTAATTGGTAATTTTTGTTAATTTTACTTCATATTATCATATACAGTTAAATATGACTACAATAAGTGCTTTTATCGCGGGGCTTTTGAATTGAGGTTTAGATTGATATACTAATAACAAAATCTTTAACTCACTGGTGGAAAATAATGGAAAGCAAAAGCAATAATTTAAGAACTACGGCGTTTATCGATACAGATAATCCTGTTTTTTATTCAAAACAGAAACTATTAAAAACATCATTACTTTTAGTTATTCTTACCATTTCAGCCCAAATACTGGCGATCATACTACAAGTACTCATTGCCGCAAAATTTGGCGCTTCAAAAGAAGTTGATGCTTATCTAATCGCTAATTCAATTCCCGATTTATTCATCAGCCTCTTTATGGTTGGGGGAACCATAGTCATGGTCCCTTTATTCACCCAATACCAGCTTGAAAAAGAATCAGATGTTAAAACGATTACGGATTCTACAATCAGTTTGATTCTTCTAATCACTATCTTCATATCACTTTTCGGACTGATCACTGCCTCGCCCATTATAAAAATCCTGGCGCCAAGATTTGATCAGCAAACCGTCGCATTATCTTCCACTATTTTTAGAATCTTTATGATATTTCTATTTTTTTCAACCCTAAATAGTCTCTCAAGCGGCATCCTTCATGCACACAATAATTTTAAGATACCCGGACTGATTCGGGTAATTCAATTTGCAACAACCATTCTTATGCTTTTTGTTCTTTCAAAAAACCTAGGCATAATATCACTGCCAATTGGTTTTACTCTGGGGGCTATACTTTCTTTAACCATCCAGCTCAAAACATTAAAGAATCTAAATTATTCAATCTCTTTTAATATAAACTTTAACAAAATAACCGAGGCCGTAGCGCCGCTGCTTGGATTTGTTATAGTCATTACAGCGCCTCAATTAAACATTATTATTGATCGTCTATTCGCCGCTACTCTACCTTATGGAAATGTGGCTATTTTAGATTACGCCTCAAAATTTGAATCTATGGCGGTTGGATTAATAGCTTACGCGATAGTTCTTCCTCTCTACACAAAACTCTCAAGTGCGGCAAATAATGATAATAAGGAAGAATTTGAGAAAACTTTGATTTTTGGCTTAAAATCTTTAATAGTCAGCATAATTCCAGTTGTTACCATAATTATTGTTTTAAGAGAACCAATTATCAGGTTACTGCTTGAGAGAGGAAATTTTTCAGCTCTAAATACTTATTCGGTATCAGAAACCCTGCTTTTCCTTTCGCCTTATCATATTGCCGGTGGTTTCGTCTTATTATTTCTTTACGCATTATTTGCCCTTAAAGAAATTCGCTGGCTTCTGGGTTTGGCTGGCATAGGAATAACAATAAATATCATTCTTAATACTATCCTGATAAAATATTTGGGCTTAAACGGAATCGCCCTTTCTACTTCTCTCTCAATGATACCCAACACCGGCGTCTTATGGTTTTATCTCAGAAAAAAATCATCAAATTTAAAATTCCTGTATTTTAAAGATATGCTGATAAAAGTTTCTTTTAGCTCTATTTTGGCAGGATATTTATCTTTAAAAATATATAACTATACATTTAATTTTCACAAGCTCAATAATTCTCCGGGAATCTTCTTGTCAATCAGCTCCGCTATTCTTATAAGCCTTGTATTTTATCTCTTCCTCTGTCTAATCTTTCGTGTAGAAGAAATTCAAAAAATCTGGGTTTCTGTTACAAAAAAAATCTCCCCATTCCCCCCTTTACAAAAGGGGGGGGCTAAGGAGGATGATTCCCCCTACCAATGAAGCAAACATCATAGCAGGACAGGCGTCTCGCCTGTCAGAAAGGTATTTTAAATGAAAATTGCCCTGTTTCACCTGACAATAAATATAAAAAGCGGCAAAGAAGCTGTTATTTTTGAACTTGCAAAAAGAAGCAGGCATAACTGGACTATTTTTACCAGCTATTACAATAAAAATACAACTTTTTCGAATACCGAAAACATAAAAATTGTGGAATTGAAAGACGAATGGGTTTTAAACCAAAAAAACATAATTGCTAAATCCTGTTTAAACTTACCCTTTAAAAAACTTCCAATGGATGACTTTGATGTTCTCTTTATTGTAACCGGCGGAATCGACCACTTAGTTGCTTACTCTAACAAGTCAAAACCATTAGTTTCCGTTTGTCTCACTCCTTTAAGAACAATATATGACAATAAATTCAGGAAGGTTTATACAAAAAACCAGCCTTCTAAAAAATTAAAAATATTTCTCCAGACACCATTTTTTAAATTCATCGATCATTTCGCGTGGAATTCATTTGAACATATCTTCTGTATAAGCCATGAAGTCCAGTCCAGATTATTAAAAGCGAAGCTGGTTGACAAAAATAAAACTGAAATTATTTATCCCGGCATTGATATAAATGAATTTAAACCCAACTGGAATTACAATAAAACCTTTCTTTTGCCGGGAAGAATTATGTGGACAAAAAATATTGAACTTGGAATTGAAGTTTTCAAAAACTTCCAACAGCAACCCCCGCAATTTGAAGACTTTGAATTAGTTATTGCCGGTATGGTTGATAAAGACAGTCGGAGTTATCTGAACTTTTTAAAAGAAACAAGCCGCGATAACAAAAAAATAAAATTTATTGAATCTCCGTCTGATGAACAGTTTAAAGATTTGTTTAAAAATTGTTATGGAGTAATTTTTACAGCTATCAATGAAGACTTCGGCATTGTTCCAATTGAGGCAATGGCTTTTGGTAAACCAATCATCTGCTTAAATGAAGGCGGTCCAAGAGAAACTGTAATTCACAACCAGACAGGTTTTTTAGTTAATAATAAAACTGAATTTGTGGAGGCTTTAATTGATCTTGCAGGCAATAACACAAAAAATCAGGAATTAGGAAAAAATGCCAGAGAAGCTTCTTTAAAATATGACTGGAAATACTTTGTCCAAAAAATAGATGACTATCTGGATTCATTAGAAACATAATTTATCATCATTATTTGCCTCTTATTACATATCACATTTTACATCTTACTTTTTAACTAAAGTTCAAATTACAAAATCCAAATGTCAAATAAATTTCAAATGACTAAATACCAAAAGAATTTTAATATATTTTGTGATTTGGGTTTTGGATTTCATTTGAGCTTTGAGCTTTGTAATTTGAACTTTTCACCCATAGCCCATAACCTCTTGCCCCTAGCCCCTGTTAACCTACTTTTCCCCTATTATCATCATATGCGGCAATAAACAGTTTATCTTAAAAAATCTAAGCAGTCTCTCAAAATAAACCCCAAGACGAAACAAGAAAAAAGAAAAATGCAGGTCAAATGGTCCGCCCAAATAAGTAACTTCTATGGATTTAAAAATCTTTTTATTTCTTAACTTGTTTATAGCAAACAAAGAATTGGCTCTGTAATAAACAGGAAAAATAGTCTTTAAATCACGCTTGGCTACTCTGGTAAGAAGTATTTCTTTCAACTTTCGATCGGGCATAAATTTATTTAAAAAGAAAACTGGATATAAAGAGTTAGGGGCAAGCAAAACAAATTTACCGGATGGCTTTAAAACCCTTTTTATCTCAGAAAAAAATTTCGCAGGATTTGCTATGTGTTCCAAAACAAAAAAACTAACAATCAAGTTAACAGAATCGTCCGGTAAAATGATTTTTTTTCTTTCATCGCAAATTATCTTTTCATCAACTTCCCAGTTGTGTTGTATTTCTTCTTCAGAAATGTCAATTCCGATTAATCTCTTATAGCTATTTTTGTATTTAGCAAATCTGGATGTTCGTCCGCAACCGATATCAACAATTATTGAATCTTTATCTATCATTTTCAAAATAATATCTTCGTATTGCTGGCTGATATCTATATAATTCGGAAAATACTTCTTATAATAATTCGCACAAACAGAAAGTGAATCCGTCATTATTAATCTATCCTAAATTCTCTTAGTTTCCAGTAATTCGTCAACACAATCATCTAATTTCTGAACAAAACTATCCCAGGTAAAACTTAAAGCGTGGTCTCTGGCTGCTTTTCCCATAGATCTTACCAGATCAGGATTATCCAGCAAGACATTCATTGTTTTGGCAAACTCTTCCGGCTCAGGATTAACCAAATAACCTGTTTTTTCTGAAGTAACCACCTCTAAAGGACCTCCTCTGTTTACAGAAATAACAGGCTTGCCCGACGCCATTGCTTCAACAGGAACTAAGCCCCAATCTTCATTTAGCGCTGTAAAAAGAACTGAATAACAACTTTGATAAAGCTTTCTTAACTCCTGATCCGATGGAGATTCAACAAACTCGATTCCATCATTCCCGTCAACTAAATTTTTAAGTATCTTATAATAAGGCTGACTTTTCACATCCACTGTACCAGCAATAACAAGTCTGAAATTCTTGGCTCTAAGATTCTGTTTTCTTAATAATTTAAAAGCTGATATGGCAAGTTCAATATTTTTTTGCCACATAATTCTTCCGGGAACAAGAAAGAAAGATTCATAAACATCAGTGGGTAAAAAAAATTCTAAATCAACTCCGGGATTATCTATGAATATTTTTTCAGCAACCGCCAAATTTGCTTCAACAATTCTTTTTCGCACTTCTTCGCTGACTGAAAATATCCTGTCATAATTGTTCCATGCCCGCCGTTCCACAACCTTAAAAAGTTTCTCTAATATTTTAAACATATACACAAAATGCTTCGGGTTTTCCATAATCCTCTGGCGGCTGTATGGATCGTGCACAATTTTTAGCGGGGTAAAACACATACAAATAATCGGTCTTTCCTTGTTTTGAAAAGTAATTAAGTCGCCGAGGTCTGAGCTGCAAACCAATAAAACATCAATGTCGCTCAAATCAATTTTTTGTCTGCAAATTCCTAAAACTGCCTTTACTAATGGCAAAAGGCTTCTTTTTACAGAAATGTACTTTAACTCAACGATATTTATTTCTTTCATTTCAGGAAAAGTATTTTCTGGCTCATAGTGATTCGTAAAAACAGTCAATTCATGCCTGCTTCTTTTGTGCATCTCAACGAGCACTCGTTCAATGCCGCCTGTTAAATAAATCCATGGATGATAAATACCTACTTTTGCCATTCAAGTTCCCCTTCTTGATTTACATCTTTTTCTTATACGCAATTATATAAATTTACAATCCTAAGACTTATTGTTGTTTAAACCATTATACTTTATCAAAACTACTATTTCCATTATTTCCCAATTTTTCATAATTTTGACAAAATGTTCTTTTTTAACTATACTTATTTTTACAATTTCTTCTATGAAAAAACAAAACATTTAATTACAACACAAATAAATTTACGATTCCGACTTGTTCGGGTTAGGTCTATGTATATTAAAATTAATCTTAAAAAAATACTAAACTTATTTAACACAAAAGGTGTCTGTTGTCACTATGAAAATTATTGCTATTGGAGCTCATCCTGATGATATTGAATTTATGTGCGGTGGCACTCTTGCATATTACGCAAAAAATAACGCTTCCATTTATAATCTTGTTCTTAGTAATGGCGAACTTTGCCATAACGCAAAAGTTCGATGCGGCGAAGCTGAAAAAGCAGCTAAAGTTCTCGGTGTTAAAAAAGTCTGTTTTGGCAAATTAGAAGATGGAAAAATTTTACACAACATAGAAACAATAAGACTAATCGAAGATTTTATTAAAGAAATAGAACCAGATCTTATCTTCACACACACACCTCAAGATCGCCATCAGGATCATCGGAACGCAGGACGAGCTACAATCTCTGCGGCTAGAAATCATTGTAATATTCTGTTTTGTGAAGCCTTTTCGAGCATAACGCCTTTTGAAAACTTCATCTTTGTAGAAATCACCAAAACTATCAATAAAAAACTTAAGGCTTTAAGCATTTTTAAATCACATTTAGAACTAAAAATAAATATGGAAACGGTAAAATCTATCGCTCGCTATAACGGATTTCGCTCATCAGTAGAATATGCTGAAATTTTCCAGCCTTATCGCTATCTTATTTCACCCAATAGTGTAAAACCTAAAACTAATAGATGAAAATCCTATTTTCTGACAAGGTCGAGTAAATGAAAATTGGTATTGATGCCCATGTAATTGGAAAAAAGAAAGCCGGCGCTGAAACTTATAGTAAAAATTTAATTTATGAACTTTCCTGCCTTGATTCAGAAAATCAATATCAAATTTTTCTTTCCGAAAAAGGCACTGGATTTGAAAAAAATTATAAAAATCTATCTAACTTTAAATTTGAAATTATCCCTACAGAAAATCTGCTTTTAGAGCGGTTTATTTCTCTTCCTTTAAGAAGTTTTAAGAAGCGTCTTGATCTGCTGCATACTCATCGGATAATTCCATTTTTCTGCCACTCCAAAACTATTGTAACAATTTATGACATTGCTCATGAAAAACACCCTGAACTTTTTTCAAAAATAGACAGCATCGCTATGAAAACCCTTATACCCATAAGCGCCAGAAATGCTGATAGGATAATCACTATTTCAGAGACCAGCAAAAAAGATTTAGTTGATTATTACAATGTTGCTGAAGAAAAAATATCTGTAATTCCCTTAGCCGTAGATCTAAACAAATACAAAAAAATTGAACCCGAAATAGTCAGCCAATCAATAAAAAAATATCAGATTAATTCAAAGTTTATTCTATATCTGGGGGCAATTGAGCCCAGAAAGAATTTAATTAATTTAGTAAAAGCATTCGGCGAGCTAAAAAAACATAATAAAATAGATCATAAACTTGTGATAGCTGGAGGCAGAAGAAAAGAAAGCAAGAGTGACTATTTTGAAAATTTATTAAAGAATATTAAAGAATTGGGTTTAACCTCAAATGTAGTGTTTTTGGGATATATTGAAGACAATGACATACCCTTTCTTTATAACGCCGCAGACATATTTATATTTCCTTCACTCTTTGAAGGATTCGGATTACCGCCGCTGGAAGCAATGGCATGCGGTACTCCTGTAATTGTTTCAAATATACCTTCTCTGATGGAAATCGTGTCTGATGGCGCTCTTGTAATAGACCCAGCGGACCCGGATGACATAGCTCAAGCAATCTTTCAAATACTTTCAGACGTTAATCTAAGTAAATCATTAAGTGAAAAAGGAATAAAACAAGCCGCTAAATTTTCATGGCGTAACACGGCCCAAAAAACCCTTGAGGTTTATCAAGATTTATTTAAAATTAATGATTCCTTAACCTCGTAAATAAACCCTGACAAAATCACCTTTATGAAGCCAGTCAATCTCAAGATCACTTTTCTTTTTATAAGCGTTATGAATTTTCTTTCCTAAAGTAGTCGCCAGCTCTTTACTCTGAGTCCAAACTTCAACCTTGTCCTTTTTCTTCTTTATTTCCAGAATTCTTTTTCTAAAATCACGGCTTTTTTCTTCATTGGCGGTATTTTTAATCAAATTCCACATATTATCATCAATAGTAATCCCAATTATTTCAACAACACCATCCGGAGCAACGTTTTTTGATTTTCGGCATTCAGGACATAAATCGTACTTAACTTCTTCGTTTTTCTTAATATGATCAACCTCTTTTGGGTCGGTTTCTTGCCATCTTTTATTAAAGTAAACAAGACTACAATTCAAACAAATAATATAACCTTCCTTGTGTTTCTCTTCTTTCTTTTCTGCCCGATGAGGCTGTAATGGTTCTGTTTTGATTAAATCTTTGGATTTTTTGCTGGTATTCATTGAAACCCCCTTTATCCATTCTTCCCTCTAACCCAATTTGTCTCTTGACTCAAAAATCATTACCTGAACAAAATTAACCAATCTAAGTTTAAATTCATCAATAACTCTTGTTAACCCTTCTTTTTAAACAACAATAAACAACAAAAAGGATTTTCCTCCAATTAAGAAAATCCTTTTACATACCATTTTGATTTGGTAGCGGTGAGTGGATTTGAACCACTGACTCCACGGGTATGAACCGTGTGCTCTAACCATCTGAGCTACACCGCCATCTTAATTAACAATTCACAATGAACAATTGACGATTATGATTAGCAATGGAGCCGACGCGCGGAATTGAACCGCGGACCCTTTCCCTACCATGGAAATGCTCTACCAACTGAGCTACGTCGGCATTTCTGATAAAAGTTGTCTAAGCTTACTGTTATGATACTTCAGCGTCAACACGCCATGTTTAATTTTATTCTTATAAGTTCCTTTGCCACGCGATTTTGTTACGGTTGTCTTGGTAAATTGAGAGCGATCGATCCCAAGTTCTTTAGCCCAAAACTTCTCTGCTTCCCTCGGATCAATATCATCAAAAACTTGAAGACTAAACCGTAATTTTTCAAGTTTTACGCCGCAAATAATCACAAGAAATTCCATAAACTTTTCTATGATTTTGGGATCTGAATTCCCTAAGCGAACTGAACGATTGTCGCTCTTTGTACCTTCGCCCCAGAATAATCCTAAACCAAAACCTTTCAGTTCAGCCTCTTTTTTGTTCAGTTGCCTCTTGATTTTAAAAGGGTCGCCATTTGGATTCCTCTTCGTATAAGTAGCAACACTTCTTGACCTTCGTGGTATATTATGCTTTTCCATCCAATAACACACTTTATGATAAGAGATACCTGTTTTCTCAGATATCTCCTTCATCGAAAGTCCACTGTTATAAAGTTTTTCTAACTTCGTTTTCTGTATCATATTTACTAAAAATTGTTCTACCTGAAACTATATCAGCTATAAATAATAAAAGTGGTGGGAGAGAGAGGATTTGAACCTCTGTAGGCATCGCCAACGGATTTACAGTCCGTCCCCTTTAACCCCTCGGGCACTCTCCCGTGAACGTAAAACGTAAGGCGTGAGATGTAAGACGTGTATATTACATTTTCGTTTCACGTTTCACGCCTTACGTTTTACGTTAACTGGAGCCGGCGATCCGAATTGAACGGACAACCTGCTGATTACAAGTCAGCTGCTCTACCTGTTGAGCTACACCGGCTTATCTGTTACTTGTTTTTTAAAAAAACTTCACCTTTATGTTTAATTCTTTGTAAAGCATTATCAATTGATTTTACACGTTTTTCCAACTTCTTCGCAATTTCATAATATGAAGCGCCGGATAAATATAAACTAAAAACCTTCAATTCAAAAGGGCTTAATTTTTTCTTAAAATTATTTTCTGCCTCTTTTAACTCTTCAGCGCCAAACATCATTTCTATTGGGTCGACTGCTGATTCGCCCATCAACATATCTATCAGCGCACGCTCGTTGCTTTCATCCGTTGAAAAAGTTCCGTTTAAAGAAATATAAGAATTCAAGGGAGCATGTTTCCGCCTTGTGGCTGTTTTAATCGCTGTTAGTATCTGGCGTTTTATACATATTTCAGCAAATGCTTTAAACGATGCATTCTTCTCGCTCCTAAAATCCCTGATCGCCTTATAAAGACCTATCATTCCTTCCTGAAGTATATCTTCATTATCCGCTCCAACCAAAAAGTAAGAACGTGTCTTCAATCGCACAAAACTTTTATATTTTGAAATCAGATAATCATACGCCAGATCGTTCCCGCTCTGGGCAATCAAAACTATCTCATTATCTGATAAATCATCCAATATAATGGTCTTGTTCTGAAAAGTTTTTATAAGGGTAAGCATATAGACCATCTCTTTTAAATAGATCTCTGCTTAATTTACAACCAAGAGATAAAATTGGGAACAAGAGGTATTATATATTAAATAATTAATTAGCGTCAAGAAAAACAGGCTTGAAAACTCAACTTCACCCTAATATCATTTTTCTAAGCGCATTTTTCACTTTTTTGTCTAATCTGTCCTCTAAAAATAGGCGGCGGGATGATGATTCCTTAACCTGTTGAACAGTTTCCTTTTTAAAATCTTCCATTTCAGATAAAAACCCCAAAGATGATTTCCTATAAACACCTTTGCCAAAAACCACTTTTTGGGCGGCATAATCTGAAGTTACCACGGTAACCTTTCTTTTCTCTACCTCACTAAAAGAAATTTTCTCAATAACCATATCCGCAGTCTGCCCTTTACTGGTAAAAATAACTTCCACACCTAAAATATTTTTCTTTCTTTCAATTCCGGCATT